>JAAZGT010000321.1 GCA_012511095.1 Alcaligenaceae bacterium | reverse complement strand
TTTTTTTATGTTTAAATTAAACCAAAATAACGCAATAAGGTAAGACTAACCGCCATCGTCGGCATGGCACCTACAGTAGTTATACCGATAATATTAGCGGCTGCGACATCATTAGCGCCCATCGCCTTGGCCATGACATAACTTGCAGCAGCTGCAGGTGAAGCAGTCATGAGTAACATCACCCCTAAACTCATACTATCCAGTTTAAATAACAAGCCAACGATAATAGCGATGATGGGGGCGATGATTAAACGGCCAATACTAGCCCATAAAGCGATATCAGTGGCTTTAAATATTCTTTTAAGGTCGAGCGTTGCACCAGCACAAATTAAAGCCAGAGGCAAGGCTAACGCAGCTACGTAGCGACCCGTTTCAGCTAATAGTGGGGAAACAGGCACTTTTAAGGTCTTAAATGCAAGAGCTAGTAGAATCGCAATAATCAATGGGTTCGTGATTAATTGACGTGCCATGAGTAGGGGATTAAATTTGCTACTACCAGACGCTTTGCTTAAGGTAATGACCGCTAAGACATTCAACAACAGAGTAAGAAAACCGCCAAAAATAGCACCTATAGCAACCCCACTGGCTCCATAGGCACTACTTACAAAGGCCAAACCCATAATCATCATATTGGCCCTAAATACCCCCTGTACAAAAACACCCTGATCGCGCGGCTCTTTAATGGTTTGACGTGCAATGATTTCGGCCCCGATAAAGAGCAACATAATACACACTGTACCTGCCAACACCACATTGAGATTTTGGGCTAAATCAGTTTCACTCGCATAAATGCTAAAAAATAATAAAGTAGGCAGGGAGTAATTAAAAACAATTTTTGCGGCTTGATCGCAGAATCGTTGCTCAACCTGTCCTGAGCGACGTAAATACCAGCCCAAGCAAAGTAACAAAATACTCGGTAGGGTAACGCTTAAGGAGAAAAGCACCGCATCAAAAAATGAGCCAGTCATGTAAAAAACCAAAATTGAGATGATAGAGAAATGTCATTAGCACGTTTAACCTCTGTGCCGAGTTATTTTATCAATGAAATTTAATAAGGTATTTAGTTGCTCTATTGAAAAAGGTAAGGAAATGTTTATGCTATATAGTAAGTAGCATTTTTTAAGAGGAATAAAAACAATGTTTGCTTTTAGTCGTTTTGTGCAAAAAACCTTTGCACTGTGGGTGTTAGTATTTGCGGGGCTTGCATTTATGAATCCCACCTTATTTAGTTTTGTAGGACCTCATATTGCCTTAATTTTAGGTGTGATCATGTTTGGTATGGGTATGACCATGACCATTGATGACTTTAAAGGGGTCTTAAAACAGCCCAAATCGGTATTGATTGGTACCGTGGCACAATTTACCATTATGCCCTTATTAGCTTATGGTTTAGCGGTACTATTTAAATTGCCTACTGAAATTGCAGTTGGGGTGATATTAGTGGGTTGCTGCCCTGGCGGTACTGCCTCAAACGTAATGACGTATTTGGCACGCGGTAATACGGCATTATCTGTGAG
>JAAZGT010000320.1 GCA_012511095.1 Alcaligenaceae bacterium | reverse complement strand
TTAATGCGCTCAATGGCATAGACCTCATTGTATAACTCGGCAAGCACCGCTGTTTGATAGCCACAACCTGCACCAACCTCTAAAACACGATTATTGGTCGCACCCTCAAGTGCTAAAGAAACCATACGTGCCACAATATATGGCTGAGAGATAGTCTGCTTGTAACCAATAGGTAAAGCGGCATCATCATAGGCGCGGCTGGCTAAGCCTTGATCCACAAAAGCATGACGTGGCACTGAAAGCATCGCATCTAACACCTTAGAATTAGTAATGCCTTGCTCTTTAAGCCGCTCAACCATAACCTCACGCATGCGAGTAGAATTTAATCCAATATTCATAGAAATTCGACAATTAGGTTGTTCCAATGGTTGGGCAACCCTATTAGCGTCGCCCACTAAGTTACGACTACCCGATAAAATACGAGTATTGCTGTTGGCCGCAGAAACAATAGGTTTACGAATCATGCCAAGCCCCTCGAGCTTGGTGTTTTCACGCTTAATCTGAGCGTCACGCAAATGCGGTCTAAAGGTTAAGGGATTGCTTGCCATTAGTTAAACACGGTTAAAACATTATTTACTATGAATCCACTGACGAGTAAGATCAATTTCATCGTAATGCGTTAAATCTACATTTAATGGAGTGATGGCTACGTAGCCATTTTGAGTGGCACCAAAGTCAGTATCGTCGCCAAAATCACGTACATTACCGACACAACCAATCCAATACATGGTCTCACCATTAGGGCTCTGAGTTGGCACCACCGCTTGAGATGGGTGACGACGACCTAAGCGCGTAATGCGAATGTTATTTGGATCGTGGCTGGCTAATGGTGGAATATTAACACTCAAAAGCATAGGCGCCTGACGCGGTTGCTCTAATTGCTTTTTAACAATGTACTGACTAATTTCAGCTGCTGCATCGAGATGTGGCCACTCCTTTTCGATCAGAGAAAAGGCAATTGAGGGATAACCAAATAAAAAACCCTCGGTAGCGGCTGCCACAGTGCCCGAATATAAAGTGTCCTCACCTAAATTAGCGCCGTTATTAATTCCAGCAACGACTAAATCAATTTTTCTTTCTATCATACCTGTTAAGGCAACATGCACTGAATCTGATGGTGTGCCATTAACATAATAAAAGCCATTTTTAGCTTGTCGCACCGCGAGTGGGCGATTTAGGGTTAAGGAGTTTGATGCGCCACTATGGTTGGTCTCTGGTGCCACCACGGTAACATCAGCAATCTCACTTAAGGCCTCATATAAGACCTCAATACCCCTAGCGTTATAGCCATCATCATTAGAAAGAAGAATATGTTTTCTCATCACTGCTCGAATTAATATACTATTTTAGATAAAAAGGATTATAACAGCCTTAAGACAACTCTATAGGCACAAAAAAGCCACCTAAATAATGACTTTTATTCCCCTCTTAATTAAATAAATAGGATTTTCAATATAATCTAGCCTTATCTACTAAATTTTGAGATTTCAAAGCGCATGTACTTATTGTCATTAGCCATTGTTTTTGCCGTTATTAGTTATCTTATCGGCTCTCTTTCTTTTGCTATTATCAGTTCCAAGTTAATGAAGCTTGAGGACCCTCGTAGCTACGGCTCAGGTAACCCTGGCGCAACGAATGTTTTGCGTAGTGGCAATAAAAAAGCCGCTGCATTGACTTTAATAGGCGATTTACTCAAGGGCTGGGTAGTTGTTTTTGTCAGTATTAAATTAGTAGAGCAATGGGATTTATCACCTTGGTTAGTAACCATATCTGCCATTGCCGTATTTTTTGGCCATGTCTACTCAATTATGCTCCGCTTCAAAGGCGGTAAAGGTGTGGCGACTGGGGTCGGTGTGTTATTGGCGCTCAATCCAGTCTTAGGTTTGATTTGTATTTTTACCTGGCTTATTGTTGCTATGATGTTTAGATACTCATCATTGGCTGCCATCTTTAGTGCGCTAATGGCCCCTGTTTATTATTTATTTTTGACCAGCAATGATGGTAGTTTCACTTGGCCTTGGTTAGTTGCCATTACCTTTATCGCGGTATGGTTAATTTATAAGCACCAAGCCAATATTAACAATCTGCTTAACGGCACTGAAAGTAAAATCGGTAGTAAAAAAGGCACTACCAACAAGCAAGTCGTTATGAGAACGACTCGCTTAAGACGCAAAAAGCGTTGATTAGAGTTTATATATCCGCTAAATCCCAGCGAGTACGAATACGGTGACTATAGTTACGCTCAGACAAGTCCACTAAACCCGCCTTAACGCGCTCGCTGGCGGCATGAGCAATCATCGCACCATTATCAGTGCATAAAACCATGGGCGGGAAATATACCTTGCCACGCAGACGCTCCATTTGCTCTTCTAAAAACTCACGCAAATGACGATTAGCACCCACCCCACCTGCTACGACCAAACGCTTAAGACCGGTTTGCTTCATGGCCTGAATGGCTTTATAACCCAAAACATCAACAATCGCTTCTTGAGTAGAGGCAGCGAGATCCGCACGTAACTGATCGGTGACCTCACCCTCTTTTTCTAATTTTCTCAAGGTGGTCAAGACCGCTGTTTTGAGGCCACTAAAACTAAAATCTAAATCTTGACTGTGCTTCATGGGGCGAGGTAATTGAAATCGCTTTGGATCGCCCTTTTCGGCTAGTTTGGCTAAGTACGGACCACCTGGATAGGGTAAACCCATCAACTTAGCTGATTTATCAAAGGCCTCACCAGCAGCATCATCAACCGTCTCACCTAGTAACTTATATTGACCCACCCCATCAACACGCATTAATTGGGTATGACCACCCGATACCAACAAAGCCACAAAGGGAAATTCTGGTACATCAAAGGATAACATCGGCGACAGGAGATGCCCTTCAAGGTGATGAATAGGTATTGTCGGCAAATTATGGCTCCACGCAAAAGCTTGAGCTACGCTTGAAGTCACCAATAAGGCACCCGACAAACCAGGGCCCGCCGTAAAAGCGACCGCATCAATATCAT
>JAAZGT010000319.1 GCA_012511095.1 Alcaligenaceae bacterium | reverse complement strand
TCTACATCATCAAAAGTTAAGTCGTATTTCTTTAACATCACTTTTAAGAGAATATCCTCAAAACCACCGACGGAGAAACCGATTTTCTTACCCTTAAGATCAGCAATCGAGGTGATGTTGCTACTCTTTAGAGTAACTAGGGTATTTAATGGCGTAGCTACCAAGGTTGAAACACGCGTTAAAGGCAATCCCTCATCGATTTGCATATGTAATTGCGGCTGATACGTTACCGCCATATCGGCCTTACCTGCGGCAACTAGCTTTGGTGGCATAGAAGGATCCGCTGGTTCTTGAATATCAACCTTTAGATCTTGCTCTTTAAAATAACCCTTTTTTTCAGCAATAATAATGGGTGCATGATCTGGGTTGATGAACCAATCGAGTAGTAAAGTAATTTTATCTTCGGCAAAGGCCTGAGTGCTCATTACGAGGCTCAGAGCACCTACTGTTAAGAGCTTTTTTGCAAAGAATTTTTTCATCGTATTCCTTTTATAAGTTGTAGTAATTAATAGGTTTTAAGCTTTCCAGTAAATCAGTCGACGCAATAACGAGTCCACACCGAAATACAGCAATAAAGATAAACACGCCAACACAATTAAGGCGGCAAATACCGTATCAACCTGCATGCGCGCATTGGCGTGAAGCATGAGATACCCCAAACCTTGACTAGAGCCCACCCATTCACCAATCACAGCGCCGATGGGTGCAGTCGCTGCGGCCACCCGCAAGCCCGAGGCCAAAGACGGCATCGCAGCCGGTAAACGAATCTGCCATAACACTTGCAGCTTAGAAGCCTCCATAGTGTCAGCTAACTCAAGCCACGCATTAGGCGTGCGTCTAAGACCGTCATAACAAGCCGAGGTGACAGGGAAAAATATAATCAAAGCAGCCATCACCACCTTGGATGCCATGCCATAGCCGAACCACAGCATTAAAATCGGTGCCAATGCAAAAACAGGAATGGCTTGGCTCACAATCAGTACGGGTAATAACCAAGCGCTTAGCGTGCGCGACCATTGAAGTAGCATGGCACTACTGAAACCCAATAAACAGCCAAAGAACATACCAAGCAAAATCTCGGCCATGGTAATCATGGAATGGCCTGCAATAAGCGAACGTTGTTCCCATAAAACCTTAAATACACGCAATGGGCCTGGCAAAATAAAATGCGGTGTTTTAGTGACCCAAACCACCACTTGCCATAAGATAAAAATCATCAGGCTCACAAGTACAAAGCGTACACTTGGAGAGATTTTATTTATTCTCATACGGGTGCACCTGCCATATCTTGCTCTAAAGAGGCCAATAACTCACCTTGCCATTTAAGGATACGTGCATCATCTAAGGCACGAGGTGCTGGCATATCAATGCAGAGCTTTTTATCCAGTTGCACTGGACGCCCCGTCATTGCCCACACCTCATCACTTAATCGCAGCGCTTCAAGGGGATCATGAGTAATTAAAATGACAGTGCGATCATGTAATAAACTAGCCGCGAGGTCTTGTAGTTGTAATCGTGTAATGGCGTCGAGTGCTGAAAACGGCTCATCCATCAGCACCACTGGCTTGTCTTCCATCAAGGTGCGTGCAAGCGCAACGCGTTGGCGTTGGCCACCAGATAATTGCTCCGGCGTGCGATCGCCTAAGTCGCCCAAACCAACCTGCTTTAATAACTCATTGGCACGCATTGCGTCGTTTTTTGTTTGTTGTTTACGAAGACGCTGACCCAATAAGACGTTTTGCTGTACTGTGAGCCAGGGTAATAAAGAATCACGTTGGGCCATCCAAGCAATACGACCTTTTAGTGGCTTTTGATCATCGGCTACGACCGTGCCCTCAATATCTAAAGCACTTTGAATACCAGCAATGCTATGTAATAAACTGCTTTTACCCACCCCAGAGCGACCAAGAATACTATGCCAACAACCCCCTTTAAAATGCGCATTTAAACGACTAAAGAGCGGCTTATTGGCATAACTTAAACCAATATCCTGTAAATCAATTCCTGGTGACATGGATATAAAGATGCTCCTATTGGCTAAATCATATGACAGATCCTGCATAGTGGCCTAAGGAG
>JAAZGT010000318.1 GCA_012511095.1 Alcaligenaceae bacterium | reverse complement strand
ATGATATTGATGCGGTCGCTTTTACGGCGGGCCCTGGTTTGTCGGGTGCCTTATTGGTGACTTCAAGCGTAGCTCAAGCTTTTGCGTGGAGCCATAATTTGCCGACAATACCTATTCATCACCTTGAGGGGCATCTCCTGTCGCCGATGTTATCCTTTGATGTACCAGAGTTTCCTTTTGTGGCTTTGTTGGTATCGGGTGGTCATACCCAATTAATGCGTGTTGATGGGGTGGGTCAATATAAGTTACTAGGTGAAACGGTTGATGACGCTGCTGGCGAGGCCTTTGATAAGTCAGCTAAGCTTATGGGTTTACCCTATCCAGGTGGTCCGCACTTAGCCAAACTAGCCGAAAAGGGCGATCCAAAGCGATTTCAATTACCTCGCCCCATGAAGCACAGTCAAGATCTAGATTTTAGTTTTAGTGGCCTCAAAACAGCGGTCTTGACCACCTTGCGAAAATTAGAAAAAGAGGGTGAGGTCACCGATCAGTTACGTGCAGATCTGGCTGCCTCTACTCAAGAGGCCATTGTTGATGTTTTGGGTTATAAAGCCATTCAGGCTATGAAACAAACTGGTCTCAAGCGTTTGGTCGTAGCCGGTGGGGTGGGTGCTAATCGTCATTTGCGTGAGTTTCTAGAAGAGCAAATGGAGCGTCTGCGTGGCAAGGTGTATTTCCCACCCATGGTTTTATGCACCGATAATGGTGCGATGATTGCTCATGCCGCCAGCGAGCGCGTTAAGGCGGGTTTAGTAGACTTGTCTGAGCGTAACTATAGTCACCGTATTCGTACTCGTTGGGATTTAGCGGATATATAAACTCTAATTAACGCTTTTTGCGTCTTAAGCGAGTCGTTCTCATAACGACTTGCTTGTTGGTAGCACCTTTTTTACTACCGATTTTACTTTCAGTGCCGTTAAGCAGATTGTTTATATTGGCTTGGTGCTTATAAATTAGCCATACCGCGATAAAGGTAATGGCAACTAACCAAGGCCAATTGAAACTTCCATCATTGCTGGTCAAAAATAAATAATAAACAGGGGCCATTAGCGCACTAAAGATGGCAGCCAATGATGAGTATCTAAACATCATAGCAACAATAAGCCAGGTTAAAATACAAATCAAACCTAAGACAGGATTGAGCGCTAATAATACACCGACCCCAGTCGCCACACCTTTACCACCTTTGAAGCGGAGCATAATTGAGTAGACATGGCCGAAAAATACGGCAATGGCCGATATGGTTACTAACCAAGGTGATAAATCCCATTGCTCTACTAATTTAATACTGACAAAAACGACCACCCAGCCCTTGAGTAAATCGCCTATTAAAGTCAATGCAGCGGCTTTTTTATTGCCACTACGTAAAACATTCGTTGCGCCAGGGTTACCTGAGCCGTAGCTACGAGGGTCCTCAAGCTTCATTAACTTGGAACTGATAATAGCAAAAGAAAGAGAGCCGATAAGATAACTAATAATGGCAAAAACAATGGCTAATGACAATAAGTACATGCGCTTTGAAATCTCAAAATTTAGTAGATAAGGCTAGATTATATTGAAAATCCTATTTATTTAATTAAGAGGAGAATAAAAGTCATTATTTAGGTGGCTTTTTTGTGCCTATAGAGTTGTCTTAAGGCTGTTATAATCCTTTTTATCTAAAATAGTATATTAATTCGAGTAGTGATGAGAAAACATATTCTTCTTTCTAATGATGATGGCTATAACGCTAGGGGTATTGAGGTCTTATATGAGGCCTTAAGTGAGATTGCTGATGTTACCGTGGTGGCACCAGAAACCAACCATAGTGGCGCATCAAACTCCTTAACCCTAAATCGCCCACTCGCGGTGCGACAAGCTAAAAATGGCTTTTATTATGTTAATGGCACACCATCAGACTCAGTGCATGTTGCCTTAACAGGTATGATAGAAAGAAAAATTGATTTAGTCGTTGCTGGAATTAATAACGGCGCTAATTTAGGTGAGGACACTTTATATT
>JAAZGT010000049.1 GCA_012511095.1 Alcaligenaceae bacterium | reverse complement strand
GTTTTAATAGCTTCGTGCTCAATTAAAGAAACAGACATGTTACGGAACATAGCTGTACGGTGAGCTGAAGTGCGGTTAAGCTTACGTAAACCTTTACGATGGCGCATGATAATTTCCTTAAAAATAAATCTTATTAATAGCTTTGAGTGTTAAAACACTAAAACTCGCTAGACCAGTTCTTCTATCTGCAAGGCAGCGGACTGGGTTGGTATGTAATTCGCTAAAAAACGAATCGGATATTTTACAATAAAAAGCGCGCCAAAGTAAAGACTTTGGCGACTCTTTTGATCAAAATATTATGGACGCTCTAAACCAATTGGAGGCCAATTTTCTAACTTCTGACCTAAGGTTAGACCACGTGTAGCCAATACCTCTTTGATCTCGTTAAGTGACTTACGACCTAAGTTAGGTGTTTTGAGTAATTCGTTTTCAGTACGTTGGATAAGATCACCAATGTAGTAGATGCTTTCTGCTTTTAAGCAGTTAGCAGAACGAACTGTTAACTCTAACTCATCTACAGGGCGTAGTAACACAGGATCAATCTGAGGAGTACCACGTGCAGGAGCTTCAATTTCCTGAGGATCGCTTTCTAGAGCAGCGAACACAGAAATTTGGTCCATAAGGATACGAGCCGCTTCGCGTACTGCTTCTTCTGCAGAAATAACGCCGTTGGTCTCGATATCAATAATTAGTTTGTCTAAGTCAGTACGCTGTTCAACACGTGCGTTTTCTACATCGTAGCTAACACGACGAATTGGGCTGTAAGAAGCGTCTAAAACAATACGACCAAGCGTATGCTGACGGTCCTCTTTTAGAGTGCGTACGTTACCAGGCACATAACCTCTACCCTTTTCAACTTTAATTTCCATCTTTAACTCAGCTTTTTCAGTTAAAGTGGCAATTACGTGATCTGGATTAAGAATCTCTACGTCATGTGGTAATTCGATATCAGCAGCTGTTACCGTACCTTCACCTGTCTTATTAAGTACTAAGTTAACTTCTTCGCGATCGTGCAATTTGAAAATTACACCTTTAAGGTTTAGTAGGATATCAACAACATCCTCACCAATACCTGGGATAGTAGAGTATTCGTGTACTACGCCTTCGATTTGTACTTCAGTAACGGCAGAGCCAGTCATAGAAGATAATAAAATGCGACGTAATGCGTTACCCAAAGTGTGACCAAAACCGCGCTCAAACGGCTCCATAATCACTTTTGCTTTGAAGTCAGACTCAGCTTTAACCTCAATAGAACGAGGCTTTAAAAATGGTTGTGCCATGTATAAATATTCCTTTTCAATACCCTCGGCTCGTTACACCGATAAGGCTGATGGATAATAAAAGTATAGCTTTTGAAGGAGGATCCTTCGGGTGAAGAGAGTTCTTCGATAATTGTAGACTAAAGAACCGCCTACAAAGTCTAATACAGCACGAATAAAATCCGTGCTGTATTTAATCGTATTAACGAGAGTACAATTCAACTACTAGTGACTCGTCAATATCTTGTGCAACATCAGCGCGCTCAGGAGCTTGTTTAAATACACCAGAGAACTTACCGCTATCAACCTCAACCCACTGAGGTAGGCCAATGCCTGCTGCTAAGTCCATTGCTTCTTTGATGCGAAGTTGTTTTTGTGATTTTTCGCGAACGGAAATCACATCGCCTTCTTTAACTAACATAGAAGGAATGTCAGCTTTGTGACCGTTTAATTCAATCGCACCGTGAGCAACCAACTGACGTGCTTCTGCACGAGTTGAGCCAAAGCCCATGCGGTAAACCACGTTATCTAAACGTGATTCTAATAATTGAATTAATAATTCACCGGTGTTACCAGTGCGGCGGTCAGCTTCCTTGAAGTATTTACGGAATTGCTTCTCTAGCACACCGTACATACGCTTAAGTTTTTGCTTTTCGCGTAACTGTAAACCGTAGTCAGACGTACGTTGGCCTGAAGTACGACCATGCTGACCAGGTTTAGAATCGAATTTACACTTAGAATCGATAGGGCGACGAGCGCTCTTTAAGAATAAATCAATACCTTCACGACGTGAAAGTTTACATTTTGGACCAGTATAACGTGCCATTTTTTTCCCTTAAAACTGAATTAGATGCGACGGCGTTTTGGCGGACGGCAACCGTTGTGGGGAAGTGGTGTAACGTC
>JAAZGT010000317.1 GCA_012511095.1 Alcaligenaceae bacterium | reverse complement strand
CATAAATGTTGTTTTTATGTTGCTTTTTGTCGTTATTTTGTCTTTTTACCGTAAAAAGCATCGAAGTACATTCTAAAAAAATCAAATGGACTTGTAAAGCCCTTTTTACGGGGATCTTTTCAATTATCGATCACATCAGACAAGCCCTGCTTATCTAGTAGGTTATTTAATTGATCCCAATCATGGAAGTCGATTAATAACTGACCTTTTTGTTTGGCATTTACTTTAATCGTCACCTTAGTACCTAGATAGTCTGATAGAGCCTCTTCGATACGTACCACATCTCGATTTTTTTCTTTAACTGGCGTCTTAGTTGTTTGGTGATTTTCTTGATTCAAAAAAATCTTAACTAAACGCTCAGTGTCACGAACCGATAACTCACGTGCAACAACTTGATTAGCTAATAATATTTGCTCTGCTGTATTTACCGCTAATAAGGCACGAGCATGGCCCATATTAATCTCGCCGTTTAATAGCATCTCTTGAACTGGCTCAGCTAAATTAATTAAACGTAATAGATTAGATGTATATGAACGTGAACGACCAATGCTTTCAGCAGCCTGCTCATGTGTAAAATCAAACTCATCAATCAACCGGCGTATACCCTTTGCTTCCTCTAAAGGGTTTAAGTCTTCGCGTTGCATATTCTCGATCAAGGCCATAATAGCTGCTTGTTCGTCACTAACATCACGAATTAATACAGGTACTTCGTTTAAACCGACTATTTTCGCTGCTCTAAAACGTCTTTCACCAGCAATAATCTCGTACATCCCCTCTTCGCCAGCTAAAGGACGTACTAATAAAGGTTGCATAATACCTTCACGAGCAATTGAATCAGCTAATTCGTTGAGCTTTTCGTGCTCCATGCGAGTTCTTGGCTGATACTTACCTGCTTTTAATACTTTTATTTGTAGTGTATTTGTTGAACTTGTTTGTGCAGGGGCGTTATTAGTCAAGGCATCTTGAGTTGGTGTTTTGCTGATAGTCTCTACAGGCGCATCACCACGAATTACTTGGGTAATTGCTACATCATCGCCTAATAAAGCACTTAAACCGCGTCCTAAACCCTTAGCTTGCTTTCTTGCTACTTTCTTTACAGCTTTTTTTGTTGCTTTTTTCGCTGCTGTCTTTTGACTTGCTGATTTATTAACCATATTTTTTCTATTGATAGTTTAATTTTAAAATAATATTTTTATTATTTTTTAGTCTTACTAATTTTTAAAATCTCTTTGGCAAATTGTACATAAGCTTTAGCACCACGCGATGACTTATCGTACTGAATACCGGGCATACCATAACTAGGTGCCTCAGCTAAGCGAACATTACGTGGAATGACTGTCTTAAAAACCTTATCACCAAAGTATTCCTCTAATTGCTCCGATACTTGTTGTTGTAATGTCATGCGTGGATCGTACATTACACGTAAAAGACCTGTAATCTCTAATTCTGGATTAATGTTTTGATAAACACGCTTTACCGTATTAACTAAATCTGATAAACCCTCTAATGCAAAGTACTCACATTGCATGGGAATAATTACGCCATTAGCTGAGGCTAAAGCGTTAATAGTAAGTAGTGATAAAGTCGGTGGACAATCAATTAAAACGAAGTCGTAGTCTTTTTCTAACTCTTGTAGGGCATTTTTAAGTCGATACTCCCTATCCTCTAACTCCATAAGATCAATATCAGCACCAGCAAGCTCTCTGTTACTAGGCAATACATCGTAACCAGCAGTTTCAGAGCTAACTAGAATGTCATTAATACCAACTTGACCGATTAAGGCATGATAGATATTAGCTTCTAAGTCGTTTTTATCGACGCCAGAACCCATGGTTGCATTACCTTGCGGGTCCAAATCGATTAAAAGAACTTTTTTCTTAGATGCTGCAATACCAGCAGCAAGGTTGACTGCTGTGGTTGTCTTACCAACACCACCCTTTTGATTTGCTACACAAAATACCTTTGGCAATTTAACCACCTTAACCCTTTCTACTCATCCAAATTAAACAACGCTCTGCATCCATATCTACTACTTTTAGTGTTTGCCAAGATTTGACCTGCCATTCACTGGTAGCTTCTAGCTCTTGCACCTCATCTTCAAGATAATGACCTTTCATTGCAGCTAAATGACCAGACTGTTTAAGAGTATGACCTGACCAATTAGCGAAATCACTTAATGAGGCAAAGGCTCTGGAAACTACTAAGTCTGCTATATCTGACTCATAGTCTTCAATTCTGCAATGCTTGGAACGCAAATTTTTAAGACCAAGACGACCCGCTACCATGGTAATAAAACTCGTCTTTTTTTCTACAGCATCAATACATGTCACTATCCATTGAGGACAACAAATAGCAATAATGACGCCAGGTAGACCACCACCAGAACCTACATCCAAAACGATGGCTTCATCGTTTGGATTGATTTTATCCTTTAAGGGTGCAACAACAGATAAGCTATCAAATATATGTTGAATTAATATTTGTTCAGCCTCTTTAATGGCAGTGATATTATACGTTTTATTCCATTTTTGTATAAGCTCAAGATAGACCAAAATAGCCTGTCTTTGTTTGTCATCAAGCGATAAACCCATCTGCTCTGCTGCTTGAATTAATCGCACATCAAAACTGGTCATAAAAATCCTTATTTTGCTATTTTCAGCATTGTTTCACGTGAAACATTATACCCGTCAAAACAAATAGCTTCTAAAACTAAGAAGCTAATCTTGTTTTAGAAGCTATTTAATATAGACAAATGATTAATGATTAAGCTTTTAGACTGCTTTGAGCTCGCTTAACATGAATAAGTAGTAACGAAATCGCTGCAGGTGTAATACCAGCAATACGCGAAGCCTGACCAATTGTTTCAGGTCGATGCTGATTCAAAAATGATTTAGCTTCAATTGATAAATTACTAATCGCATCATAATCAAAATCAGCAGGTATCTTCATACTTTCAAATTGCTGTTGTCTTTTGACCTCTTCTTGCTGTCTATCAATATAACCAGCATATTTGATCTGAATTTCGACCTGTTCTACTTCATTAGGTGTTAATTGCTCATCCGTCGTAAAACTCTCGCCCTCTTTTGTTTGTAAAGACATCAACGATTTGTAATCAACATTAGGTCGTTTTAATAATTCAGCTAATACATACGATTTTTCAGGGGCACGGCCTAATACTTTGGCGGCCTCCTCTTTATCATAGGTATCACCATGAATACGAATTGAATTTAAACGTTTAATCTCTTTTTGAACATTATTACGCTTCGCATCAAAAGCATCCATACGCTCTTGTGGAACCACGCCTAATTGATAACCAATTTCTGTTAAACGGAAATCAGCATTATCTTCACGTAAACTGAGACGATATTCTGCACGCGAAGTAAACATACGATAGGGCTCTGTCACACCACGCGTAATTAAATCATCTACTAATACGCCTAAATAAGCTTCGTCACGACGAGGAGTCCAGCTATCTTTACCTTGTAATAGTAAATTAGCATTAATTCCTGCTAATAAACCTTGAGCTGCAGCCTCTTCGTAACCTGTCGTACCATTAATTTGACCTGCAAAGAATAAACCTTTGATATGTTTACTTTCTAAGCTTGCTTTTAATTCACGCGGATCATAGTAGTCATACTCAATAGCATAACCAGGACGTAGAATATGTGCGTTTTCTAATCCCTTAATACTACGTACTAATTTAAATTGAATATCAAAGGGCAAGCTCGTTGAAATACCGTTAGGATAAATCTCATGAGTATATAAACCCTCAGGCTCTAAATAAATCTGATGCGACTCTTTATCGGCAAAACGATTAATCTTATCTTCAACAGATGGACAATAACGCGGTCCTACCCCATCAATGATTCCAGTAAACATCGGCGAACGATCAAAACCACTACGAATGATATCGTGTGTTTTTTCATTAGTCTGGGTAATCCAGCATGAAATTTGACGAGGTGGCTCCTCTGTACGACCTAAATAAGAAAATGTCGGTATCGGGTCCATATCACCAGGTTGTTCCACCAAATTCGTGAAGTCAATGGTTCTCGCATCTAAACGAGGTGGCGTACCTGTTTTTAAACGCCCTTGTGGCAAATTCATTTCTTTTAAGCGATGCGCAAGACTAACCGATGGTGGATCCCCTGCTCTACCACCCGAATAGTTATCTAAACCAACGTGAATTTTTCCGTTTAGGAAAGTACCTGCAGTCAAAATCACAACTGGTGCATAAAATTTAAGACCAATTTGTGTCACAGCACCAATTACTTTATCCCCTTCCATTAATAGGTCATCCACACCTTGTTGGAAAAGAAATAAATTCTCTTGGTTTTCTAGCATATAACGAATGGCATTTTTATAAAGCACTCTATCTGCCTGAGCTCTAGTTGCTCTTACAGCTGGACCTTTAGAACTATTCAGAATTCTAAATTGAATACCCGATTTATCAATTGCGTGCGCCATCGCTCCGCCAAGCGCATCAACTTCTTTAATTAGATGCCCTTTGCCAATTCCTCCAATTGAGGGATTACATGATAGCTGACCTAAGGTCTCAATGTTATGCGTTATCAATAAGGTTTTACTGCCCATGCGTGCTGAAGCTAAAGCTGCTTCAGTTCCTGCATGACCACCACCAACAACAATAACGTCAAATGTATTCGGAAAATCCATGGTATTCAATAAAAATTAAATAATTAATATTTGGTGACGCGTATATATAGACAATGCGTTACTAGCTTAAATAACAAACATTTAATTAGACTTGAGAAATGTTCCATGTGGAACACTTATATAGCTTCGATGTTTTTTAGATATTTTATTTAAAGAAGAGATTCTTAGTCTTATGTTTGAATGATTACTTTCAAGAAGGTTCAAATAATTTGTTATATAGAAAAACAACTTATAGATCGTATTATTTTAGCATAAACATCAAAACAACATTTACAAAATTTAATTAATGCTGTTCCACGTGAAACACAAATAAATATCTATAAAAAATGTTCCTCGTGGAACATTCAATAACGTGGATAAAAGTATTTTCTTTCACAACTAGAATTATATGGACAGCTTGTGGATAACTTTCTGAATAACTTTGGTATTTAACTGGGGAAAATGGGTATAAGCTGTGTATAAAGCCCTAAGTCTATGTATTATAGCTATTTAATTATTGTTGATTAATTGTATAAACAATATCACTTTTGTGGATAAATTGAATAAGAGGGCAGTATGACAGCTATAAATCAGGCTTTAGAAGTTAAATCTAAGCTTCCTGATGTTGGAACGACAATTTTCACCGTTATGAGTCAATTAGCCATTGAACATAATGCGATTAATCTTGGCCAAGGATTCCCAGAGTTTAATCCTGACGAAAAGTTATTAACATTAGTTAATGAAGCCATGAGGTCGGGGCATAACCAATATGCACCAATGACAGGTATTCCAGCTTTAAGACAGCAAATAGCCGATAAGGTAAAAACGCTTTACGGTGCAAATGTGGATGAAAACACAGAAATTACGGTTACTAGCGGTGCGACTGAGGCTTTAATGGTCGCAATTCAGGCTGTGGTACACCCAGGTGACGAAGTTATTGTGATTGAACCTAACTATGACTCATATGTGCCTTGCATCAAATTAGCGGGTGGTACGCCAGTTTATGTCCAATTAAATAAACCAAATGAGCAAAACCCGTCTTACAGCATGAACTGGCAGCAACTAAAAGATGCCATTAATGACAAAACCAAACTGATTATTCTTAATTTTCCGCATAACCCAACAGGTATTACTTTAAAACAAGACGATTTAGATACCTTGGCCGAGATTACACGTAATAGAAATATTTTCTTGATTGCAGATGAGGTTTATGAACACATTGTTTTCCAAGGAAAACCTTTTCTAAGCTTTTTAGGACATCCGGAATTAAGAACGAAGACTTTTGCTATTTCATCCTTTGGCAAAACATATCACAACACAGGCTGGAAAATTGGCTATTGCATTACACCTGCTGCTTTAACGACTGAATTTAGAAAAATTCACCAATTTACGGTGTTTTCGGTGCCTACACCATTGCAATATGCCTTAGCTGAGTTTATGAAAGAACCTTCTCATTACCTAGAACTCTCTGATTTTTATGAGAAAAAACACAATTTACTTTTAAATGGTCTTAAAAAAACTAGATTTAAACCCATAGCTAGTGAAGGTACTTTTTTCTTATTGGCTGATTACAGCGCTATTTCTAATGACTTAGAAGAGAGTTTTGCCATTAAATTAACCAAAGAAGTAGGGGTTAGCTTAATTCCAGTTTCAGCTTTTTATCAAAAACCTAGTGATAAAGATGCAAATAATCAAATTTTACGTTTTTGCTTTGCTAAAAGTGATCAAACCTTAGAAAAAGCTATTGAGCTTTTGCAGAAAATTTAGCTAGTGGTAAATATATTAATAGATATAAATACCTTGTATTATTGTTATGCTCTGTGGATAAGTGGGATAACTCAGATATTAGTATTAAATACAATAACTTGAGGTGATTTTTTATCAGGAAAAGGCTGTATTTAAGATCGGTAGCTAAAGTGGAGTATTTTTGTTGCTCTACATAAAGTGAGTCTTAGTCGGATCTATCGCACCAGTTATCCACAGGTG
>JAAZGT010000048.1 GCA_012511095.1 Alcaligenaceae bacterium | reverse complement strand
TTTTAATTTGAGCTTGTAGTGAAGCTAAGTCACCTTTGATTTTTTCTAATCGTTGAAAAGTAGGGATCGTGATCTCTTGTACCTTAGCTTGCCGAGCCTCATCAAAATCAATCACGAGAACTTTTTTATCGCGATTACACTCATCAAAGCACATCGGCAGAGGGCTGCCACTGTAGCGAATATGGTTGAGTCCGGAGACTTTTTGATGTTGATGAATATGACCTAAAGCAATATAGTTAAAGTTTGGGCTAAATAGATCGACCTTTAACTGCCCTAAAGTACCTACATACAAATCGCGTACCCCATCACCCTCAAGAGTAAGGCCACCAGTCATAAATAAATGCCCAGTAGCAACTGTCGGAACTTGGTGTTGTTCGGCTAATTGCGTGGCATAGTTTGCTACCTCTTGGTAATGTTGGTGATAAGCCTCAACTACTCGCTGATCCTTATCGGCTAGGCTCTCAAAAGGCACGTATCGGCGTATATCACTATCACTTAAAAATGGCACTGCAGCCACAATTAAAGCAATTTCGCCCTGCGCATTATCAAGCACTAGGACCTCATCACGAATATCTTCACAAGCTTGGCCCACCACGTGAATATTAAGGTTTTTTAGGATGGTCGCGGGGGCGTTTAAAAAGTTGGCTGAATCATGGTTGCCACCAATCACCACCACGTGACGACAAGTTGCTGTGGCCGCGGCATCGGCCAGAAAGTTATAATACTGGTCTTGTGCGGTCACGCTTGGGGTGGTGGTATCGAAAATATCGCCAGCGATAATTAATACCTCAATTTGCCATTGATTAATGGTTTGTAGCATCCAATCGAGTAATTGTGAAAACTCGGGATATCGTCTTTTGCCTAATAGTGTGCGGCCTAAATGCCAATCGGATGTATGTAAAATGCGCATGGTATTAAATTAATGACTGCTTTTAAGGTGAAAAAGCTAATCGATTTATATTAGATCAAAAACTGTAAAATGTAAGCTAGGTGGCTAAATTAACCATAGTAATCCTTATTTGGGAGTAAAAAATGACTCAATCAACAGAGGAACAGGCAGCTAAACAAGCCGAATTAGCAGAGAAGCTAGAGCAACTTCATCAACAAAAAACGCTAATGATCGCTAGTCTTAATAGTGATGGCTCTCCTTTAATGAGCTATGCTCCTTTTTTTGAAAAAGAGGGTATCTTTTATATTTTTATTAGTGAATTAGCAGAGCATACATCCAATTTAATTGAGCGACCACAAGCTTCTATTATGTTGATAGCTGATGAGGCCAACACCTCTAATGCCTTTATACGAGCTCGTGCGCGTTATGATGTCAATTGCTCTATTATTGCTCGCGAAGAGCCTTTGTTTGATGAAATACTTCAAGGCCTAGAAGCTAGACAGGGTAAGATGGTTTCTTTGCTACGAAGTCTAGGAGACTTTCATTTAATTGCCCTAAAGGCTGCCGAGGGTTCTTTAGTGGTGGGGGCGGGAGCAGCTTATCGCTTTAAGCCTGGGATTATGTCATTCGAGCAAGTTCGAGGTCGATAATCATATAAAATAGCAACACAAGGAGAGTTGCAATGAAGAAAATTGTTTTTTTGGCTTTAGCGGCCATGTCATTAAGTGCTTGTGTACAAGCGCCAATTTATCCACCAATGACTGAGACTGAGATGAATACAGTCACTTGCCGTCAATTGTGGAAAGAATCCGAAAAACTAAATCGTGTTATCAATAATGTGCGTTATGATCACCAATTTTCTACACCCCAAGGTCGTGACCTTGAGGTGTTAGAGGCTGCTCAAAAGCGTTTAGAGCAGGTGCGCGAAGCAAGTGTACAGAAAATGTGTACTTATGGTTAGTACACTTTAACAATTAAATTTTGGTTTTTTTTAAATGAGTCAATTCAAATTACTAGTAGCCGCTGCGGCTACTTTATTATTAGCAGCTTGTGCTACCCAAGGGGATGAGTACAACGACGATCGCGATGGCTGCGAGGTTTCTAATCAACGTATCATTCAAAGTAGTGCTCAGGTGGGTCCAGGTCCGGGTAACTTCTTAAATCGTAATCGCATTGATCGTAACGCAGATATTGAGCGTGAGCGCGCTCGTCGCCTCCGATGTCTTGAGTAGGGTATAAGCGCGTTTTTGGGCTTTTTATAGATTGTCGGCGAGTACTTGCTCAACCCCTTGGTTAGCTAGTTCGTCGGCACGTTCGTTGCCCGCATCGCCACTATGGCCTTTGACCCAGAACCACTCAATTTGGTGGCGTTTACTTTGTTCTAAAAGCTGCAACCAAAGGTCTTTGTTTTTGACGGGTTTATTAGCAGAGTTTTTCCAATTTCTTTTTAACCAACCGGGTAGCCATTCGGTAAGACCCTTTTTGACATATTGAGAGTCTACATAGAGTTCAATCGGCCAAGGTGATTTAAAAAACTCTAAGGCTTTAATCACAGCCATCATCTCCATGCGGTTATTGGTGGTATCTAATTCGCCACCATATAACTCATGCTCTCTATCAGCATATTTACTATCTTTGTACTTCATATAGACCCCCCATCCACCAGGGCCAGGGTTGCCTTTACAGGCACCATCTGTCCAGATTTGTACAACGGCTTTATTTGACATGAATTCCTCAGATTAAATTTTATTTTTAGTTGCTACCGTAGCAGGGGCTAGCGTGGTTTTTTTCTTTTTAATTGAAACTGCTCCAACTAGGCTAGGATTGCAATGGCGTTTAGTGGCAGAAACATAAAATACAGCACCCGCAAAAGGCCACCAACGATTACCCGCTTTATTCATAAAGTTGAATTTGTGTAGCCACTTTTTGCTCATCATTGCAGGTTCATAGCAGGCTAATTGACCTCGGTCAATTTCAAAGGAGAGTAATTGTAGCCAATCCTTGGTTTTGTGTAATGAGATTTGCTTTTTATTGGGAATAGGCAGGTATGGAAAGCGCGAAAACTTATTGCGTAAGCCCCAAAGACTATAGGGATTAAAGCCAAATATTACCAAACGACCCTCATTGACTAAAACTCGCTCTACCTCTCGTAATAATTGATGCGGGTTGTCATAGCTATCTAGGGTAAATGGCAAAACGACTAAATCAACCGATTCATTGTCGTAGTTTAGATGTTGATGCTGAGTGGGACGACGTTTTTCTTTTTCAAAAGGTTGGGGTATCTCATTTTTATCGTTATAAATTTCCTCTAATTCCTTTTGGTAGGGTAAATCCTCGTTTTGTTCGACTGTGCTGTGCTGATCTGTGTCAGCATTTGGATCATCGAAGTGTACTAAATCATCTTGAGTTAGAATAACTTTGGTTCTAATAGGGTTCTTGCGTAGTAGTTCGATATCAGGCAGGCCAAACTGTAGAGCAGTATAGCCAAAGACATTTTCTAACAAATCGTCAGACTTAATTTGCATCCAGTCAGCAACAAGCTCACCCATGGGCGTGCTTAGCCACTCAGCAAGAAAGATATGGTGGGTTGTTTGTTTTTGCACACTAGTTTTCAAATTCAAATGATTAAGAGGGTATTTATGAATACAGAGATTTATCCAGTATCCGCATTTAATGATAATTATATATGGATTATCCGCCATGGTGATAATGCGGTTGCAGTCGATCCAGGTCAAGCCGCTCCGGTAGTTAATGATTTAGAGTCCAAAGGTTTAACACTCAAAGGCATTTTAATCACTCATCATCATGATGATCATACAGGCGGTGTACGCGAACTAGTTGAGCGTTATGGTGCGCGTGTTTATGGGCCGTCTTTCGAAACGCGACCGATTCCTTGTTTGGATGAGGGTCTACAAGAAGGAGATAAAGTAAAAGTAGATGCTTTGCCAGTAGAGTTTGAGGTTTTAGAGGTGCCAGGTCATACTATGGGCCATATTGCTTATACAGCAACTATTAATGATGAGCAGCCTGTTTTATTTTGCGGTGATACTTTATTTTCCTGTGGCTGCGGCCGCATATTTGAAGGAGATTCTAGATTGATGTTGCAAAGTATTGATAAATTTAAGAATTTGTCGCAAAATACTAATATATATTGTGCACATGAATATACTTTGAGTAATATTGATTGGGCACTTACTGTTGAACCTGCTAACGAAGCGTTACAAAAGTGGTCACAGAAAGCGCGAGAACTCAGAAAGCAAAATTTGCCAACCTTACCGACGACCATCGCGCAAGAGCAAGCGACTAATCCTTTTATGCGTGTGCGTGAGCAGTTAGTGATTAATGCAGCTCAAACCTATGCTGGTACTGAGCTCACAGAGGCCGCTGCAGTGTTTGGGGCCCTAAGGGAATGGAAAAATAACGCCTAGTCTACATTAGAAAGTCTTAAACTACGCTAAATTTATTTGACTTAGCGCAGTAGGTAGAGGTTGTTTTTGCTTTATAATGCGGGGTTATGTTTCCATTTATCTTTTAGATCAATTCAAACCAAGGTCATATTTATGCGATTATTAGTTTACGCTTTGTTAGCATCCTCCGCGATTATTAGCGGCTGCTCCTCGACGGGCGGTAATCTAAAAGTAAAAGGCAGCAGTAGTGCATCGGTATCTAAACACTACAATAACGTGTGGGACCGTATCCGTGCAGGTTATGGCATGCCTGATCTAAAAGATAGCCGTATTGATTATTGGGTAAATTACTACACTAAACGCCCAGGCTCTATACAAACGATGGCTAATCGCTCGAGTAAATACATTTACTACGTGACCGTTGAGCTACAAAAACGCGGTATGCCAACTGAGTTAGCCTTATTGCCCTTTGTTGAGAGCGCTTACAATACTACTGCTTTATCGCGCGTTAAGGCCTCGGGTTTATGGCAGTTTATGCCAGCCACAGGTACTGATTTCAAATTAGCTCAAAACTGGTGGCGTGATGAGCGTCGTGATCCAGTGAGTTCGACTCAAGCAGCAATTAACTACCTCGCTTATTTATATAATTTCCAAGGTCATGATTGGCCTTTAGCTTTGGCCTCTTATAATTGGGGTCAGGGTTCGGTTAAGCGTGCACGTGACCGCAATGCTGCACGTGGCCTAGGTACTGATTATTTATCTTTACAAATGCCACAAGAAACGCGTGATTACGTGCCTAAATTATTGGCGTTCAAACGCATCATTAGTAATCCATCCAAATATGGCATTACTTTGCCAGCGGTGCCTGATCAACCTTATTTCGAGGAAGTGCCTAAAACTGTTGATATCGATATCGATGTAGCAGCTAAGTTAGCAGGCATGTCTACGGCCGAGTTTAAGGAGATGAACCCACAGTTCCATCGTCCTGTGATCTTGGCTGAGCATAGACAGCGTATTATTATTCCTAAGGCCAATGTTGCAACTTACAAGAGAAATCTTGCTAACTACAAGGGTAATTTAGCTTCGTATTCTGGCTACACTCCGAGAGCGGGTGAGTCCTTAGCAGAAATTGCTCAGCGTCATGGTATTGACTTACAGCACCTTAAGCAGCTTAATGGTTATAGCAGCCGACAAAATGTGGCAATTAATGGTCGCACTTTAATGCTACCTCGTGGTACAGGTATTTCACCAACTGCTTCACCTTCGGGAATTAGAGCAACGCCACCAGCAGTTACGCCGCAAGCAGCACCTTCAGTGGCGACGCCTGATGCAATGCTGGCTTTAATTGAGCGCACTAGCCAACCAACATCACGTGCCATGGTGGCACAGCAACGTCAGCCTGCGCCTGCGCGCGCTGTGGCTCGTACATCAGCGATGCCAGCAACAAGATCTGCTCCTGCTTTGGCTAGAAATACAGCACCAACAGTGGGTGCTAACCCAGATCCTTTGGCTGATTTAATTCGCTCTGATGGTTCAATGTCGACTTCTGTACCTGCAACGGCTCAGCGAGCTTATGCGGCATCATCAGTTAGCAACAGCAGTCCAAGCATGTTAGCAAGAGCAGCTAGTCAGCCTCCAGCAGCTACTTTACAAAACGTTGGTGGTAATCAATCTTTAGCAGCTCGTGTTGCTAACCCTAATGTACAAAGCAGTAGTGCTGTGGTGCAGCGTGTGAGCTGGGATGACAACGCAGCAAGTAATACTACAGTGACTGCACGTAACGCGAGCTATCAGCCGTCGGCAGCAGTTGCGTCTAATGCGACTTCTAGCGCTAATCGTAACCCAGCAACGCACCGAGTACTTAAGGGCGAAACCTTATATTCTTTAGCGCGTCGTTATAATACGAGTGTCAATGATTTACTCGCTTTAAATCATATGCAAGCTGATGGTTTAAAAGCAGGTATGCTATTAAGATTGCCATATTCAGGTGCTGAGGGTTAAAATCACCTTATTGTGAAAGGATATTTGCCTAAGCCGCTTAAGGGTGGTTTAGGCATTCCTTATTTATAAAAAGAAGTTATAATTAACTATTTTGAGTTACAGAAAAAATTACGGGAAAATTCATGGGTATTTTAGCGAATAAACGAATTGTCTTGACCGGTTTGATTTCAAATCGTTCTATTGCTTATGGAATTGCCAAGGCCTGTCATGAGCAGGGTGCTGAGTTAGCCTTTACCTACGCTGGTGAGCGTTTTGAGGATCGCGTCAAAGAGTTTGCCGAGGAGTTTGGTAGCAAAATTGTTGTACCCTGTGATGTGTCATCTGACGAGAGCATCGAAAACTGTGTAAAGCAAATTGCCGAATACTGGGGCGATGGTGTAGATGCTGTGGTTCACTCGATTGGTTTTGCGCCGCGTGAATCAATTGCTGGTAACTTCCTTGATGGCTACAACCGTGAAAACTTCCGTTCTGCGCATGATATTTCATCCTATAGCTTTGCTGCTTTAGCTAAAGAGTTCTTACCTTTAGTAGAAAAGCGTCAAGGTAACTTCCTCACCCTAACTTACTTAGGTGCTGAGCGTGCTATTACTCACTACAATATGATGGGTTTAGCCAAAGCCTCACTTGAGGCAAGCGTGCGTTATTTAGCCAAGGCAATTGGAGAAAAGGGTATCCGTGTTAACGGTATTTCAGCGGGCCCAATTAAGACGCTCGCAGCAGCTGGCATTAAGGACTTCAACTACATCTTTAATTTCGTAGCTGAGCATGCGCCACTTAAGCGTGGTGTTAATATTGATGATGTCGGTAAATCTGCAGCCTTCTTATTATCAGATATGGCCTCAGGTATTACTGGCGAAATTCTACACGTTGATGCAGGCTTCAACGCAGTTGTTTCAGGCCTATAATCAAACTCTTCTAAAAGCCTAAGTTGAAAACTCACTTAGGCTTTTTTCTTTTTAAGGTGTTGCGGTAATTTAAATGCGTCAAATTGTGCTAGATACGGAAACCACGGGCATGGAAGCCAATAATGGTGACCGTGTGATTGAGATTGGTTGTATTGAGTTAGTTAATCGAGAGCCTACAGGTAATAATCTTCATATTTATTTCAATCCCCAAAGAGACTCTGACCCAGGTGCATTGGCGGTGCATGGTCTAACGACTGAGTTTTTAAGCCAGTTTAATACTTTTGATAAGCATGCCCAAGAGGTAGCTGATTATTTAACTGGTGCTGAGTTATTAATTCATAATGCGCCCTTTGATGTGGGTTTTTTAAATGCTGAGTTTGCTCGTTGTAAATTAGCTCCTATTGAGGATATTGCCCTAAAAATCACCGATACTTTAGTCTTAGCTCGTTCAAAGTATCCTGGTCAACGCAATAGCTTAGATGCCCTCTGTGATCGTTTAAGAATTTCTAACGAACACCGTGTCTTGCACGGCGCTTTATTAGATGCGGAGTTATTAGCCGATGTTTGGTTAGCGATGACGCGCGAGCAATTTGGTTTGCTCGATGCTATACACGAAGAAGAGCAAGATAGCGCAGTTGAGCGTAACGAAGCGAGTGCAGGTCTTATTAACGCGCTTAACCTAACAATAATCAAGGCTGATGCCGATGAGATAGCAGAGCATGAAGCCTATGTTGAGGTGTTAGATAAAGCGGTGGGTGGGCAATCACTTTGGCACCAATTTAAATAGGGTCAACATTTAACAGATTTATGTATAAAAAATACTTTTATTATTCATTTATTTAATATTTTAGATGTTTATAATAAGAGTATGAACTAGTTTTTATGGGTTATTTATATGAGTGATTTACCGTTTACACAACTTAATGATGAATATGCAGTTGCTCCGCAACTAACAGCAGATGATGTGCAAGCCGTATGCCAAGCAGGTTTCCGTACCTTATTAATTAATCGTCCCGACGGTGAGGGTGGTGCAGATCAGCCTACCTCTGAGGAAATGATTAAAGCAGCTGAGAGTTTAGGTATGACAGCTGTTTATTTACCTATTATCAGTGGCGGTCCAACTGAGGGTGAGATTGAGGAGTTTGCAATAGTTATTGAGAACTTACCTAAGCCTGTGTTAGCCTATTGTCGTAGCGGTAATCGTAGC
>JAAZGT010000316.1 GCA_012511095.1 Alcaligenaceae bacterium | reverse complement strand
GGTAACACATCCGATAGGGAGTAATTTGCTTTAAGATTAAAGGAAATTAGACTCGAATGAAACTGATCAATACGCTGCACCTCTAGTGGCGTATAGGCGGTTTTAATGGTCGCAATATCAGTTAATCGCACCAAGCCTTGAGAACCTTTAATAAAGACATCTCTTAGGGCATTAGGATCCTCGGCATATTCTGGATCTACCTCTAGGACCACGCGATATTGCGCCGCCTGAGTAAATACCGTTGATACAAAGCGCTGACCAAAGGCATTGTATAGCGCCTCTTCGACTTGAGCCATACGAATGCCATATTGTGAGGCTCGGTCGCGGTCCACAATCACCTGTGCCTCTAAACCATGTACTTGATAATTTTCCACCACATCGCTGAGTCCCTCAATACCACTTAGGGCATCAACAAAATTAGGCACCCACTCTCTGAGAAGGCTACTATCAATCGATGAAAGGCTTAATTGGTATTGGCTACGCGCTAATTGAGTATCAATAGATAGGTCTTGGTTAAGCTGCAAATAAACACGGATACCTTCATACTCTGCGGCTACCTTTTGCAATCGGTCCATCACCGTTTGGGCACTATCACGGCTACTATGAGACTTGAGCTCAATCTGAATACGTCCAGTATTTAAACTGACATTATTGCCATCAACCCCAATAAAAGAGGTTGCTGAAGCCACATCAGGATCCTCAGAAAAGGCATGGGCTACCTCGGTTTGTAATTCGGCCATGCGGTCAAAAGACACTGACTGATCAGCCTCGGTCATCACCACCATTAAACCAGTATCTTGTTGTGGGAAAAAACCTTTAGGAATCCATAAATACAAGATGGCGGTAATCACGACAGTACCTAAGAACACCATCAAGGTAATAAATTGATGAGCTAAGACCTTATCCAAAAAATAGGCATACACCTTGACCAAGCGGTCGAGTTGCTTACCTAGCCACGCTGTTACAATGCCCTCTTTAGCGGCATTGCCATTTTCATCATTGCCGTTTTTAGGGGCAGACTTAAGCATACGCGCGCACATCATCGGTGTTAATGTTAGGGAGATCACGAGTGAGATTAAAATCGCCACCGCCAACGTCATCGCAAACTCACGGAAGAGTCTACCAATCACATCGCCCATAAAAAGCAGAGGGATCAACACCGCAATCAGCGAAAAGGTCAGTGAAATCAGTGTAAAACCAATCTCCTTAGCCCCTTTATACGCTGCATTCATCGGCGTTTCACCCTCTTCGATGTGGCGGGCGATATTCTCGATCATCACGATGGCATCATCGACCACAAAACCCGTGGCAATGGTCAAGGCCATCAAAGTCAGGTTATTAAGGCTATAACCCAAGAACAGCATGACCACAAAAGTGCCAATAATGGACAAGGGCACCACCACCGAGGGGATAAAGGTCGCAGTCAGGGTGCGCAAAAACACAAAGGTCACCAAAACCACTAGCAACACAGCGATCAACAACTCAACCTGTACGTTGGTAATGGATTGGCGAATTGATTCAGTGCGATCGGCTACTGCATCAATTTGTACCGATTGCGGCATGGCCGTACGCAATTCTGGCAGTTGCGCCAAAATCTCATCAACTACCCTAATCACATTCGCATTGGGCTGTCGCTGAATATTTAAAAGAATTGCTTGTTTATCATTTAACCAAGCCGCTTGTCGCACATCTTCGGCGCCTTGGATCACCTTAGCCACCTGCCCTAAGCGTAAAGGGGCATCATTAACATAGCTGAGGATAAGGTCCTCATACTCTTCGGTGGTAAAAAGCTGACTATTGGTATGAATGGTGGTTGAGCGTCGTGGTCCATTGAGGTTACCCGAAGGCTGGTTGATATTGCCCGTCATAATGGCATTGCGCACATCATTTAGACTTAGGCCATTAGAGGCCAAAGCGACGGGATTAACCTGCACCCTAAAAGCGGGTTTTTGCCCACCCGCAATACTGACCATACCGACGCCTGAGATCTGCGCGATGCTCTGCAAAATTCGCGTCTCAACTAAATCTCGTACCTCGTAAAGCGGCAAAGTATCTGAAGTCACCGCCAAGGTAATTACTGGTGTATCGGCAGGATTTACTTTGTTATATACCGGCGGCATCGGTAAATCCATTGGTAGCATATTACTAGCCGCATTAATCGCTGCTTGCACCTCTTGTTCAGCCACACTCAAAGGTAAACTCAGTGCAAACTTAAGATTGATCACCGAAGCGCCCGCCGCGCTTGAGGAGTACATCTGCTCAAGCCCCGCCATTTGACCCAGTTGACGCTCTAAGGGCGACGTCACTAATGCCTCCATCGTCGATGGACTAGCACCTGGGTACATCGTACTTACTTGAATTGTCGGATAATCAACATCAGGTAGAGCCGACACAGATAAGCGCTGATACGAAAACAGGCCTGTCAGCAACACCGCTATCATTAGCAATGTTGTGGCAATGGGTCGGCTAATAAAGATGGCTGAAATATTCAATCGACTATCTCTACTTTAGATCCTGCTCTTAAGCGATCGACACCCTCAATGACCACTTGGTCACCGTCGTTTAGCCCCTCGAGTACTTGGGTGTAGCCATTATCCACAATCCCTACCTTAATATCTTGCTGTTTAACGCTCATATCGTCATTAACCAAAAAGACATAGGGGCCCTGACGACCATATTGAATGGCATCAGTTAAAATGCTTAAACTATTATCGTAACGCTCTACAAAAAGCCAGGCATTAACGAATTGATTGGGAAATAAACCATAATCACTATTATCAAAGCTGGCTTTGATTTTGACGGTACCAGTGGCAGTATCAATTTGGTTGGCCATGGAGCTCACCACACCACGCTCAATTAAGTCGGAGGAACTGCGATCATAAAGTTGTACCTCAATTGGTACGTCCTGATAAAACTTAGCGGCAATCTGCGGTATATATTGCTCAGAAACAGCAAACTCCACATCCATGGGTTGGTTTTGTGTAATGGTAATTAAACCATCGGTTGCATTAGCTTGAACTAGATTACCAATATCAACTCGCCTTAGACCAACACGCCCACTAATGGGTGCCTTAATGGTGGTGTATTCCAATTCAATTTTTGCTTGCTCAACCTGTGCCTGTAAGGCTGCGCGATTGGCTCTTTGCTGTTTAACTAAGGCGTTTTGCGTATCGACCTGCTGACGAGCAATGGAGTTTTGTTTAAACAATGTTTGATAACGACGTAAATCCGCCTCTGCATTGGCTAGCTGCGCTTCATTTTGTTGGTATTGGCCGCGAGCATGCTGTAATTTTGCTTCAAAAGGCCTCGGATCGATTTGAAATAAAGGCTCACCCGCATCAACCATGGCCCCTTCTTCAAAGAAGATCTTAGTCAATGGACCACTCACTTGGCTACGCACCACCACCGTCTCTGATGGTATGGCCGTACCTAAGCCCCTAATAACAAAGTTCATCGGTCGCTTTCGGGCTTTGACCACACTGACCTTAGTGCTCATCCCCATCATGCCGCCGACAGGTCTCCCAGCACCCGCCATGGCACCGTGACCGGGTGCTCCCCCTGGACCACTAGGCGCACCCGAAGGCCTATCTGCTGTAGTGGCAGTAACTGTTGCAGTTTCAGCTTTTTGTGCAGCCAAGCGCTCTTTGCCACCTAAAAACAAATAATAAATAACAAAGGCAATAAGGGCTAAAAGCAATAGCATCACCAAGAACTTAATCAGACGAAGCTTGGTTGAACCTTTTTTAATGACAGACTCAGATGGATTACTCACTCAAAAAACCTATCTAAAAACAATAAACTAGTTAGAACTAAAAATTACAAAAGGCTATTTTTAAGCTCATTGGCTTCGTGACTTGTTGTGCCTCAAGACGTTGATTTAAATGGTATAAACGCACAAAGCTCACATATTTATTAGCACTAATTTCGGGGTAGATACCACTAGACTCGGGCACCCACACGCGTATCAACTGAAAAGGCTGCCCCCTAACACTGCGCTCATAAACACCATTAGGTGGCGTAGTGATGTATTCGGGCTCACGTGAACCGCGAATAAAATACAATAAGTGGTTAACTGCATCGCTCAATGGTTTAAAAGACTCTACCCACTCATCAACCACCCGTTGACGCTGTACTGGGTCACTATTGAGCCAACCATAATAGGCTGGGAACTCGGTACCCGACAAACCACCAGGCACCACAAAGCGAGTTTTAATTTTAGCTAACCACTCACTTTCACGTGCCGCGCGACCAATTTTACCCGCATCATGTAATTCACGACTGACGCGATTTAGATCAACTAAGGCACCATCAACCACTGTTAAATCAATATCAGGATAGGTGCGGTACTCTTGTAGGGTATGCTTTTGTTTATCTAGCTCTTGCAATAAGGTATTGCGTGCGTCTCCACGATCACAGACCTCAACAATATCAAAAAGAGCGTCTAAAAAAGCCTCATCACCTTCGGGACTGCTGGCAAACTTTTGATGAAAAAAATATAAACGCTGAAAGAGATACTCTAAACGCAAAAAAGAGCGGATTTTCTCACTAAACGGATATTCATATAAAATCACAACAATCCTTTATTAAATAGGTCTTTTTTTGCTTAACTCTAACCAAAACTCGTGCTTTTCTTGCACCTGTTGCTGTAGCTTAGCGACATCGACACCTGCCCCATTATTGATGACATCATCTGCATGATGTAATCTCAACTCCCTACTCGCTTGGCTAGCAATGATTCGCTTAATCTCATCAACCGTGAGTTGGTCTCTTGATTGTACACGCGATATTTGAGTTGCTTCATCACAATCAACCACACAGATACGATTAAGTTTAGGTCGATAATGCGCAATGGATTCAATTAATAAAGGAATATCGTAAACCACATAAACACCCGTGGCCTGCTCTGCCTGCAGACGCATCTGCTCTTGTACTATAGGATGCACAATAGCCTCTAAACGATGGCGAGCATCAGCCTCTTTAAATACGAGACTGCGCATTTTGGCGCGGTCTAACGCACCGTTGGCATCAATCATATCCTCGCCAAAGGCTTGGGCTATAGGAGCAATAGCAGCGCCCCCGCTCGCTGTAGAGGCTCTAGAAATTGCATCTGCATCAATAATGGTGGCGCCAAGCGACTCTAACAGCTTAGTGACTGTGGATTTGCCAGAACCTATACCACCAGTTAACCCAACCTGAAAATGCCTCATTAAAAACCTCACGAGTTACTCACAAACTACCCATACCACCACATAATGTAAGTAGCAAAGGATAAATAAGGAGCAAAAGCGACACTAGTCGTCGCCTCTTTTAAAAAAATGCTACGCAATAACACCACCAGCAATGCCACTGAACAGGCAATAACCAGCAAATAGAACAAAGCCACAATATCAAACCAACACGCCAAGGCTAGGATTAACTTGATATCACCTGCTCCTATACCACTGACTGATGGGCTATCGCCAACCCTAACCATGAACCTCTCAAGGATCTTAGCATAGGCCAAGCCAGTCACACCTATTGCTATGGGTAACAAAAGATTACCATTAATTACAAAATACTGATACATCAAACCGCTTAAGGCCAACGTTAAAACGAGCTCATCAGGCAAAACTCGTAACTTAAGATCAAGCCAAGATAAGCTTAATAAAAAACTTATAAAGACCAAGTAAAACAACTGCCCAAGATTAAGCTCAGATAGCTCTAAGCTAGCGATGACAAATAGCACAACAACCCAATAGCTTGGGTAATGCTTTTTATAAGGCTGCACCTCTAACCAATACGAATCACCACGATAACGCCTATAAATGCTCAACAAATACCGTGGTAAAAAGCAATACAATAGCAAAGCGATTAAAAGGACAAAAAAATAGAGCTGAAACATATAATTCCCCACAAAGGAAAATCATAGTTCAAGCTCTATTAAATTAAGACGCAGTGGATCTTTTTACCCACCCACGAGATTAATGAAGGGTTCTACCACCTGGCTCTGTATCAGCCAGCCATTGCTCCTCCTCTTGACCCTCTTCATAACTTAAAACATAGGCATCAAGTTCGACAAAGGCGTATAGCAAACTGGTGATGGATTGATAAAAATCGAAATGAGTACCCTCGATCTCATTAACCTCTTCTTCCCACTCATCGAGCCAAGATAGCAAAGATGCCTCTAAATACATCCCCTGTACTTGGGCCACAGACTTCATAATATTAGGATCTGTTTCATCTACCACGGCTAAACACCAAGCCGAAATGGCCGCTAAATACACAGAAATATGATCTTCCGCCTCATTAAAATCTGGATTTAAAGGCAGTTTATTGTGTTGTAGGAAAACCGATAGGGGCAAGTTATTGCGCAAAAACTCAATATCTTCTGTAGCTAAATACGCTGAAGCCAAAGGCGGTACGGTTTCTGCTTTCTTAGTCAAAAAGAGGGTTTTAAAGTCTTCGGCTAAAGCTATTCGGTGTTTTTCACTACCGTCCATCGCCTCAATGGCCTTAATTACTCGAGTCACCTCATCAGCAAAACCTAAGCCCACGAAAAAGTCCAATAAGCCGATCATCTCCTCAGAGCAATAAAAATCAAATAGCTCTTGACTAACCACATCGGCGTAAATACTAGAGAACCACTCGAAAATAGAGGACCGCTCCGCATTAAAAGGAGTCCAATTAGCTTGAATTTCTGGATACATATATTTAGTCCTCTGGATGACTTTATATTGAAATAAAGTTTCTATTTTACGCTGATCTAAGCGTAACGTCTCCAAAAAACTACTATCTAGAAAAGCCAAACCCTTTAAGCATTAAATAAGGTTACCGCTTCTGGACTAAGAGAAACTCGCTCACCCTTTTGATAAGCCGCTTGCTGCTGAATCTGCTGTGGCACAAAGACATCTACCGCCTGCGCCTGCTCTTCATCAAGTACATGCAGTCTTACCAAGGGGCCTAAATCTTGCACCTCTTTTAAGAAACCGTGTAGCATTGCGCCTGCGTCATTAGAACGACTTAAACGCCATTGATGAGGACGTACATAGGCTTTGGCGGCACCCTCATGAATGCCTTGTTGCTGTTGTTCGTTGGTTAAGGGTAATTTAAAGCCATTGAAACGCCACTGCGCACCCTCAACCACCCCCTCAAAGGCGCTGGCCTCACCTAAGAACTCCGTAACGAAAGGGGTTTGTGGTTGGTGATAAAGGGCTGAACCACTCCCTTCTTGCTCAATCACACCATGGTTCATAAGCACAATATTGTCAGAGATCTCTAGAGCTTCTTCTTGGTCATGCGTCACTAAGATACTGGTTACGCCTAACTCATGATGCACATTGCGCAACCATTGGCGTAGCTCCTTACGTACCTTAGCATCTAAGGCCCCAAAGGGCTCATCTAATAGCAGCAGCTTAGGCTGCACTGCTAAAGAGCGCGCTAGAGCTATACGTTGACGCTGACCTCCTGAGAGTTGCGCCGGAAAGGCTTTAGCCAAGTGTGGTAATTGCACCAGCTCTAAAAGGTGCATCACTCGCTCACGAATCTCTTTTTTAGAGGGTCTTTGACTACGAGGTAAAACACTGAGACCAAAAGCGACGTTGTCAAAGACATTCATATGACGGAATAAAGCGTAATGCTGGAACATAAAACCAATGTTGCGCTTTTGTACTGACTCATTGCTTACATCTTGACCATCTAAAAACACCTGACCACTATCCGCGAACTCTAAGCCCGCAATAATGCGTAACAGCGTGGTCTTACCACAACCCGAAGGGCCTAATAAAGAAACTAACTGCCCTGTCTCTACATGGAGGTTAATATTTTTTAAGGCATGAAAAGTGCCAAAACTTTTATTTAAATTTTTAATTTCGATGCTCATACGGTCACCTCTTTTAGTCCTAGTTCAGACACTTTATTTATTGTTTTTTTAGTGCGGGGCGTGATGGTTGCTTGATTCTGACTGCTTTGGTCGTTACTAGCTAATTGCAATTCCTCGCGACCCAGTTCTGCCTGCCTAAGCTTACGCTTATCCCACCAACTCAATAAGTTCTGCAAAATTAAGGTAAGGATGGCTAAAAATGCTAATAAACTCGCGGCGGCAAAGGCACCGACGGGATTGTAATCGTTGTATAGGACCTCAATGTGCAATGGCAAGGTATTGGTTAGGCCACGAATATGACCCGATACCACTGAAACCGCACCAAATTCACCCATCGCTCGCGCATTGGTCAAAATAATGCCGTACAGCAAAGCCCAACGGATATTCGGTAAGGTCACATGCCAAAACATCTGCCACGATGAAGCCCCTAAAACCAAGGCCGCCTGCTCCTCACTTGAGCCTTGGCTTTGCATTAAAGGAATTAACTCACGCGCAATAAATGGGAAGGTCACAAATAAAGTGGCAATCACAATACCTGGTACGGCAAAAATCACTTGGATCCCAATTGACTCTAACCATCCGCCAAAAAAGCTATAACTACCAAATAATAAAATAAACATTAAACCCGCAACTACCGGTGACACGGCAAAAGGCAGATCCAATAAGGTAGTTAACCATTGCTTACCACGGAAATCGAAACGCGTTAACAGCCACGCCATGGCAATTCCAAACACAATATTAATGGGCACCACAATGGCTGCTGTTAATAAGGTTAATTTAATCGCTGCCATCGCATCAGGCTCAGTTAAGGAGGCGATGTATAAATTCCAACCATGCCTAAAGGCCTCAAAAAATACGGAGATTAACGGTATGACTAGCATTAACGCTAAAAAGCCCACCGCAATAGCAATTAATAGCCCCTTAAATAAAGGCGATTCCTCACGCGGATGTCGATAATTCTTCTGCATTTTAAATCCTTAGGCTCTACCTTCGAGACGACGACTAATACGCCATTGTGCGGCATTAATAATAAATAAAATAGCAAAGGCAATAAGTAGCATAAATAAGGCCACTGCGGCCGCCCCCTGCACATCAAACATTTCTAATTTGGCGGTAATAATCACTGGTAAAATTTCCGACACCATCGGAATATTGCCCGCAATAAAAATCACCGAACCATATTCGCCTGTGGCGCGAGCAAACATCATGCCGCTACCCATTAATAACGCAGGGCTTAGCTCCGGTAAAATAACGCGTCTAAAGGTAGTCCATCGATTCGCCCCCAAACTCGCTGAGGCCTCTTCAAGCTCGGGCTGCAATTCCTCTAAGACTGGCTGCACTGAACGCACAATAAAAGGTAAGCTCACTACCACAAGCGCCAGAAAAATACCCGATGGCGTAAAAGCGATTTTCTGACTAAAAAATTGACCTAACCAACCATTAGGTGAGTACAAGGTGGCCAAGGCAATACCTGTTACCGCTGTTGGTAAGGCAAAAGGTAAATCAACTAAGGCATTCATCAAAGATTTGCCCGGAAAGTCATAACGCACTAAAACCCAAGCCACCAAGGTACCAAAAAACAAATTGGTAATCGTAGCGTAGAGCGAAAGACGCAGGCTCAACAAAATCGCCGCTAAAACGCGCTCATCCGCAATG
>JAAZGT010000315.1 GCA_012511095.1 Alcaligenaceae bacterium | reverse complement strand
TGTGCATCGTCTAAATCACCGCGAATCTCAGTCCATAAGCTTTCGGTACCATCAGGCAAAGCCACCATGGCTTTTAAGAAAAGCTGGTTATCTTCAATGATGGCATGAGCAGCAATAGGCACTTGGCACGAACCACCCAAGGCCTGAGAAATGGCACGCTCTGCAATGGCTGTAGCGGTAGACTCTGGGCACTCTAAAAATGATAAGAGCTCTTTCATATCATCGCGACTGGCAAGAATCTCAATACCTAAGGCACCTTGACCAGCTGCGGGTAAACTTTGCTCTAGCGATAGGCGTGAACGGATGCGCTCGCCTAAACCTAAACGCTCTAAACCAGAGGCCGCCAAAATAATGGCATCGTAGTCGCCCGCATCGAGTTTGCCTAAACGGGTATCTAAGTTACCTCGTAAAGGCTGCACCACCAATTTGGGATAGCGTGCTCTAATTTGTGACTCACGACGTAGACTAGAAGTCCCAACGACCGCGCCCTCAGGCAGTTCATCTAGGTTCTCATAGTGATTAGAAACAAAGGCATCACGAGGATCGGCACGCTTTAAAATGGTACTTAAAGAGAACTCCTCAAAAAGCTCCATCGGCACATCCTTAAGTGAATGCACCGCTAAATCAGCGCGACCATCTAATAAAGCGGTTTCTAATTCCTTAACAAAAAGCCCCTTACCACCAATTTTAGATAGACTACGGTCGATGATTTGATCACCCTTGGTCGTCATCTTAAGTAACTCAACCTGTAGACCTGGGTATTGAGTTTCTAAAGCCTGTTGAACGAACTCAGCTTGCCATAAAGCTAAACGACTGGCACGGGTCGCAATAACGATTTTTTCAGGTAATTTCAATGTACTCTCGATTAAATTCTTTAACTTTAAAACAAATAACCATCATGGTTAGACTTTAATTATGATATCAAAGCCACACACATGATGGTTATTAATGAATATATCTAAGTGTATTACTACTCAGCAGATGAGCTTGAATTGTCTTTCATTTTATTAGTCTTGATGCGAGCCAATAATAAACCCAAACCAACTACTAATACAGCACCAATAGCCTCTGCAAAGTACTTATAGGTTGCGCTTGCTGTTTGACCATCAAGGAAGAAGTCCTTATAAGCCACATCACCAACAACTAAACCACCACCAATCCAGCCTAATAACGCGGCACCAAAAATAACAACCCAAGGGAAACGGTCGATTAATTTAAGCACTAGAGAGCTTCCCCAAATAATAATCGGCACACTCACTAAAAGACCAAAGATCACATAGAACATTTGGTGGTGCTCCACTGCGTTTTGTGCAGCACCGGCAATAGCAATGACATTATCAAAACTCATAACTAAGTCAGCAATTAAAATCGTACGTACGGCACCCCATACGCTAGCACTGGCTTTGACCTCATGATGCTCATCTTGAGGAACAAGCAATTTAACTCCAATCCAGATTAATAAAATAGCGCCTGCTATTTTTAAATACGGGATCAGCAACAATGACATCGCAAAGAAAATCAATATGACTCTAAGTGCGATGGCACCAAAGGTACCCCATAAAATACCCTTCATGCGTTGCGCTTTATCTAAGTTACGACAAGCAAGCGCGATGATGATGGCATTATCGCCACCTAGAAGAATATCAATTAAGATAATCTGAAACACTGCACCCCAGTGAATCATTTCAATGAACTCAATCATGTTCTTTTGTCCTGACAATCACAAATAAGTGAAAAATTATAACTCATGAGCACTGAATGTTGAGATAGAAAATCGCAATCATTATTTAAAACAAACAAATAACCCCTAGTCCCTCAACGGTAACTAGGGGTTTGGTGCACTTTAAAAATAGCAATTAAAGTATGGACTTCAACAAATTACCCATTTCTGATGGGTTTCGAGTTACCTTAATACCACATTCCTCCATCACCGCTAGTTTAGCCTCTGCGGTATCATCACCACCAGAAATCAAGGCCCCAGCATGCCCCATACGTTTACCCGCAGGAGCAGTTACCCCTGCAATAAAACCGACCACGGGTTTAGTCATATGGTCCTTGGCCCAACGGGCGGCCTCCACCTCATCGGGGCCACCAATCTCGCCGATCATAATAACTGCATCAGTTTGGGGATCGTCATTGAACATCTTTAATACATCAACATGCTTAAGACCATTAATTGGGTCGCCACCGATACCAACCGCAGCTGACTGACCTAAACCTAACTCAGTTAATTGACCTACCGCTTCGTATGTTAAGGTCCCAGAGCGACTCACTACACCAATTCGACCCTTACGGTGAATATGGGCTGGCATAATGCCAATCTTAAGCTCATCGGGAACAATAAGACCTGGGCAGTTAGGGCCTAATAGCAATGTTTTACTATTCATGGCGCGCATTTTGCTACGAAGCTCCAGCATATCGCGAACTGGGATACCCTCAGTAATACAAATCACTAAGTCTAACTCTGCCTCAACAGCCTCTAAAATTGCATCAGCAGCACCTGCGGGTGGTACATA
>JAAZGT010000047.1 GCA_012511095.1 Alcaligenaceae bacterium | reverse complement strand
TAACGTTTAACGCTTAATTTGCGTCAATGGTTTATCGCCGTGTTAACTAGACTGGTATAGCTTGTTTTACCTGATACTCATGGTAATTCAATTGTTTTATTCGTGTTGCACTGTTTATCAGGAAGTAGTTCATGATATTAAATCAGAGCCTAAGTACTGGCTTTAAACCATTGGCCTTATTAAAAAGGCCTTATGTTTTATTGTTGTTAGCATTAAGCCTAAGTGCATGTCAGACGGTACCCGTTGATGTACCTGATACGCAACAGATCATCCCATTAGAGTGGCCCAAAGAGTTAGTTCATGGTGACGCCTTGGGTGTAAACCCACAGCAATTAGCTTGGTGGGATTTCTTTAGTGACCCTGCGTTGCGTCAAGTGATCAAAGATGCCTTAGACTATAACCGCGACTTGCGCTTAGCTGTACTGCGCGTGGCTGAAACTGAGGCTTTACTGCAGCTGAGGCGTTCAGAGCTATGGCCAACCATCGGTGCTGATGGTCAAGCCTCTCGTCGTGGCCTTCCTGCCGATATGAGCCCTACGGGCACCTCCACAGTGGCTGCCGAATACGGCCTAATGATTGGCGTCAATACTTGGGAACTTGATTTGTGGGGTCGCATTCGTCATTTAAGAGATGCTGCACTTGAGGAGTTCTTAGCGAATTCTTATGCGCAACATGCTATTCAAGCGGGTTTAATTGCTAAGGTGGCGCGGGTTTATTTGTCATTACAAACCTTAGACAATCAAATTGATGTGGTGCATAAAAGTATCGTATCGCGTCAAGAGTCTCATCGTATTTTTAAGCGGCGTTATGAGGTAGGTGCCTCATCATTACTTGACCTAACACAGGTCGAAACATTATTAATGCAAGCTCGCGTTTTATTATCTGAGTTGCAGCAACAGCGTCAGGATTTACTTAATAGTTTTGTCGTCTTGCTTGGTAAGCCAGTGGATGTGACTGCGCCTAGTTTAATTATTAAGGACTCTTATACTCGTGATACGGGCTTCACTTCGCTAGAATTAGGAATTTCTTCAGAAATTTTATTGCAACGCCCAGACATTGTTGCTGCTGAGCACCGTTTGCGTGCTGCTAATGCCAATATTGAAGCAGCAAGAACGGCTTATTTCCCACACATTGCCTTAACCACAGCAGGTGGTACCGCCAGTACTCAGCTCAGCGGATTGTTTGATGGTGGTAGTGGCTCATGGCTATTTGCTCCAGTGGTTTCTTTGCCTATTTTTGATGGTGGTGCACGTGCTGCTAATCTACAAGCTGCGGGTGTACGAGCGCAAATGGCCGTTACCGAATATGAGAAAGCCATTCAACAAGCCTTTAGAGAAGTTGCTGATGCATTGAATATGCGTTTGCGTTTAAAAGAGCAAGTTCAGCTGGGTTTACGAGTTGTACAGATTCAACAAGAGCGTGCGCGTCTAGCACAGTTACGTTATGACAGCGGTGCGGTTAGTTATTTAGATGTACTTGATGCTCAACGTGATCTTTTAGCCGCACAGCAGCAATTGGTAAGGGACCAAGGTGGATTACGATTAAGTGAGGTCGCCCTGTATAGCGCTTTAGGTGGTGGTACTCAAGTCCAGTCTGATTATGCTCGTCCTGGTGCACAACTTAATACTAATCCACCTATCAATGCAACAAATCAAGATCTATAAGCTGAGTCATAAGTGATATGGCATACAGCGTTATGTTTTATTTAAAGAGTAAAAGAGGGTTCAAACAATGGCAGTAAAACGTCAGTCAGGTTCTTGGCTAAGATGGGGCTTAATCATTGCCGCCGTCGCAGCTGCTATTTATGTCTGGATGTCGATGGATGGGGATGAGTTAGGCGAAAATTTCCCTTCAGGTAATGGTCGTATTGAAGCGACTGAGATTAACCTAGCTTCCAAATTCCCAGGTCGCTTAGCTGAGGTCTTAGTTAAAGAGGGTGACTATGTTAAAGAGGGTCAAGTCTTAGCTAGACTCGAGTCAGATAGCATGCAGGCACAACTAGATGAGGCCAAAGCAAGATACCAAGAGGTATTGCAATCCGTAGCCACAGCAGAGGCTCAAATCGCTTTAAGACAAAGCGAGTTAGCGGCTGTTCAAGCGGGTGTCAAGCAAAGTGAGGCCGCCTTTGGTGCAGCTCGTAGCCGTTTTAATCGTACTAATATGTTGAGCCGTGAGGGTGCTGCTTCGAAACAAGAATTAGATGATGACCGAGCCCAGTTAATTCATGCCGAAGCCTCTGTTAGCGCGGCTAAGGCTAAGGTGGTGTCGGCTCAGGCGGCGGTTGATGCAGCCAAATCTGAGTTGGTGGCGATTGGCTCACGTATTGATGCTGCCTTAGCTACAGTACAGCGTATTGAATTAGACATTAACGATAATACCTTAGTCGCTCCTCGCGATAGTCGCGTGCAGATACGCTTAGCTGAACCGGGGGAGGTGGTAGCGGCTGGTACGCGCATTATGAATTTAGTGGATTTGTCTGATGTATCGATGACATTTTTCTTGCCTGAAACAGTGGCAGGGCGTATTGCAATTGGCAGTGAAGCGCGAATTGTTTTAGATGTGGCACCCGATTCGCCAATTCCTGCTGTCATTACCTTTGTGGCTGATATTGCGCAATTTACACCCAAAACTGTTGAAACAGCGAGCGAGCGTCAAAAGCTGATGTTCCGCGTAAAAGCACGCATTCCGCGTGAGCTTTTATTAGAGTATTTGGAATACGTTAAAACTGGTTTGCCTGGTGTTACCTACGTACGTTTAAATCAGCAAGATGAGTGGCCTGCCAGCCTGCAAACGAGTTTCACACCGAGGTAAAGCGTGAAAACTAATCAAGCTCCCGTGGTTAGGCTGGTCGATATTAGCCTAAGCTACGGTAAAACCTTAGCTCTTAATAACTTAAGCCTTGACATACCAAGTGGCAAAATGGTCGGGATGTTAGGTCCTGATGGTGTGGGTAAATCGAGTTTATTGTCTTTGGTTTCTGGCTCGCGCAAGATACAAGAGGGTGAGGTGTGGGTGCTCGATGGCGATATGCGTAAAAAATCTCAGCGTGATGTGATTTGTCCACGTATTGCTTATATGCCTCAAGGTTTAGGTAAAAACCTTTATCACACCTTAACGGTTGAGGAAAACTTACAGTTTTTTGCGCGCTTATTCGGTCATAATGCCTTAGAGCGCCGTCGTCGTATTGATGAGTTAACTCGAAGTACGGGGTTGTATGATTTTTTAGATCGACCGGCAGCTAAGTTGTCAGGCGGTATGAAGCAAAAGCTAGGCTTATGTTGCTCATTAATCCATGATCCTGACTTGCTGATTTTAGACGAGCCGACTACAGGGGTGGACCCTTTAGCGCGCGCTCAGTTCTGGGACTTAATCAATAGAATCAGGTCTCAACGACCTCATATGAGCGTAATCGTAGCCACGGCCTACATGGATGAGGCCCAAGGCTTTGATTGGCTGATAGCAATGGATGAGGGGCAGATTTTAGCCACGGGTAGTCCACAAGAATTAATGCAACGCAGTAATAGCGATAACCTCGAAGACGCTTTTTTACGGTTATTACCCGAAGAAAAAACCGCTGCTCACCAAGAGGTTGTGATTGCGCCGTTAGATATTCAAGACGAAATAGCCATTGAGGCTCAGGGATTAACTAAGCGTTTTGGTAATTTTGTTGCGGTAGACAATGTCAGTTTCAAAATTAAACGTGGTGAGATTTTTGGTTTCTTAGGTTCCAATGGTTGCGGTAAGTCCACCACCATGAAAATGTTGACGGGTTTATTACCTATTTCTGAGGGGAGGGTGTGGCTTTTTGGTGATGAAATTGATGCGGATAACCTAGAGACCCGCCGCCGTGTCGGTTATATGTCTCAAGCCTTCTCACTTTATAGTGAGTTGACGGTGTTACAAAATCTGGTGATGCACGCTAAAATTTTTGATGTGCCTGCAGAGGAACGCGACGATCGTGTTGAAGAGATGTTGCAACGCTTTGATTTGCAAGAGGTCAAACATGCTTTGCCCGATAATATACCTTTAGGAATACGTCAACGCTTGTCATTGGCGGTGGCTATGGTACATAAGCCAGAGCTCTTAATCTTAGATGAACCAACCTCAGGGGTAGATCCTGTAGCGCGCGATAAGTTTTGGCTACATTTGGTAGAGCTATCACGCCGCGATCATGTAACGATTTTTATTTCAACACACTTTATGAATGAGGCGATGCGTTGCGACCGCATGTCGATGATGCACGCAGGTAAGGTGTTAGATAGTGATACGCCCGCTGCCCTCGTTAAAAAACGCGGAGTCGATACCTTAGAAGAGGCTTTTATTGCTTATCTTCTAGAGGCCGATGCGGGTGAAGCAATCGATGAGGAAAGCGTTGCTATTAGCTCAGAGTCTTCTGACGAAGAGCTCGCTACTAAGCATAAGCATACTAAAGGTTTTAGCATTGGACGTTGGTACAGCTTTGTGTGGCGTGAGGCCTTAGAGCTTCGTCGTGACCCCATTACCTTGCTTTTGGCTTTGCTGGGTTCGGTTATTTTAATGCTAGTCATTGGTTACGGCATGACCTCAGATATTACCAATCTTAGTTATGCAGTGTTAGACCGTGACCAAAGTGGGACGAGTCGTGCCTATAGTTTAAACTTATCAGGTTCACGGTATTTTACAGAGCATGAGCCAATCATTGATTACGAGGATCTCGATCGGCGCATGCGATCAGGTGAGCTTAGTCTAGCCATAGAAATTCCAAGCGGTTTTAGTCGCAAGCTTTTACGCGGTGAACCGGTAGAGATTGGTGCTTGGATTGATGGTGCGATGCCGTCACGTGCAGAAACGGTGCGTGGTTATGTCAGTGGTATGCACGCGCATTGGTTAGGTGTGGCGGCTGCTGAGATGGGGATGACGCCTAAAACGCATTTGAATATCGAAAGTCGTTATCGCTATAACCCCGATGTACAAAGTTTACCAGCCATGGTGCCAGCGGTGATGCCGTTATTACTGCTAATGATGCCGGCAATGCTGACTGCGCTGGGGGTTGTGCGTGAAAAAGAGCGTGGCACAATTTTAAATGTTTATGTCACACCAGTAACCCGAGCCGAGTTTATTTTGGGTAAACAAGTGCCGTATTTCATTCTTGGTTTTTTAAACTACATCTGTTTATTGCTCATGTCAATTTACTTATTTGATGTGCCACTGACGGGAAGTTTTTGGGCTTTGACCTGGGCCATGCTGTTTTACTTAATTGTGGCTACTGGGGTGGGGTTGTTGGTTTCAACTTTAACTAAGAACCAAACGGCAGCATTGTTCTTGTCAATGCTATTGACAATGATTCCCACAACACAGTTTTCAGGATTAAGTGACCCAGTGAGTTCCATGGAGGGAGCAGCGCGCTTGATTGGTGAAATTAGTCCAGCCACCTATATGTTTATGATTAGTCGTGGTGTATTTAATAAAGCACTGACTTTCCAAGACTTGCATGCATATATGCAACCCTTACAAATTGCTGCTTTGGTGGTGGTCGTAGCCGCTATTTTGTTGATGAAAAAACAGGAGGGCTAAGATGTCACAAAAACCAGTTAAATCGACGAAAAGTCGTAGCTCCGCAAGACATCGTGCTTATCTTAATATCTGGCTACTCGGTATTAAAGAGTTTTGGAGCCTTTTGCGCGAACCGATGCTGTTGCTGTTAATCGGATACATGTTTAGTGTATCGATTTACACCTCAGCCAACGCTATTCCAGATACCCTAAATCATGCAGCAATCGCTATTGTGGACGAGGACCAAACGACTTTATCAGCACGTATTACGTCGGCGTTTTTTCCGCCGTATTTCACCACTCCAAAAATGATTAGTTATGATCAGATGGATGCTGAGTTAGATAGTGGTAGTAGTACCTTTGTGTTGAATATCCCTGCCGGTTTACAGCGGCGTATCTTAGCGGGCGAGACCGCTGAGGTGCAGCTTAATGTGGATGCAACGCGTATGAGCCAAGCATTTACGGGTAATGGTTATGTGACTCAAATCATTAACCAAGAGGTAGCTGAGTTTGCTCAACGTTATCGTGGTGAGCCGACGTCACCCGTGGAGTTGAGTTTACGCTCACGCTTTAATCCGGTTTTAGACCCCACGTGGTTTGGTGGGATTGTTCAGGTGGTCAATAATATTTCAATGCTCTCTTTGATATTGACAGGCGCTGCTTTAATTCGAGAGCGTGAGCGAGGCACCATTGAACATTTACTGGTGATGCCAGTAACGCCTGTTGAAATTATGATGTCTAAAATTTGGTCAATGGGTGTGGTGGTCTTGGGTGTCGCAATTTTTGCATTAATATTTGTAGTGCAAAAGCTATTAGGGGTGCCGATTGAGGGGTCGATTTTACTATTTACTGCAGGTGCGGCGATCTTTTTATTCTCAATGACTTCCATGGGCATTTTTATGGCAACCATTGCTAATAATATGGCGCAGTTTGCTATGTTGCTAATCATTAGCTTGATGCCAATGCAAATGCTCTCGGGCGGTATGTCACCACGTGAGTCGATGCCAGAGCTGTTGCAATATATTATGTTGTTGGCTCCGACCAGTCATTTTATTGATTTAAGCCAAGCGATTTTATTCCGTGGTGCGGGTTTTGATGTGGTTTGGGTGCAGTTTGTCGCTTTAGCTGTTATTGGCATGGCTCTTAACTTCTTATCATTAAGGCGATTTAAGGAAGCGATTGTAAAAATGGCTTAAATCGTTGAGATTAAACAAATTAAGCCGAGTGTTTTAAGTGCACTCGGCTTGAATTGTTTTCTACTTAAGGTCTCAACAGCCAAATAGCCAGCAACCATCGAACCTGAGATCCGGTCCAGT
>JAAZGT010000314.1 GCA_012511095.1 Alcaligenaceae bacterium | reverse complement strand
TGCTGAACGGATCATTGAAGAAAGAGAGCGAGGGGGTAATTATGAGTCGATTGAGGATTTTTCAATTCGGGTTAAGGGGTTAGGCCAAAAACGCGCTGCTAAAATGGTTGAATCTGGCCTTGTTATTGACAATGAGCAATCATCAGTAGAATCGGACTCAGCTAATGACCTTAGTGAAATCACTCAAATTGACACTTCCTCAGTGCTGGCTAAAGAAATAGCAGCTATCAAAAAGCGCTTTCATTATAAGTCACCCTCAAAGGCTGGCGAGACGTATTTAATCAAGGCAAATTAAGGTATTTAAGGGGTAAAATTTTGGCTTTATGCCTTGAGTTCATATAAACTTCGGCTGTGCATCGCCTCTTAGGTGTTAAAATGCCTTATTGATAAATTGCATTTGCAATATTTGCGTTTTTTTAAATCATTTTTGTGCTTAAAGTTTATGTCTCAACAAACCATTAATTATCCTACCATTGAACAAACCGTTGGTAATACGCCTTTAGTTCGTTTGCAACGTCTTCCACAGCAATTTGGCATTTCTGATGATGTGGTGATTTTAGCTAAGCTTGAGGGTAATAACCCAGCAGGTTCAGTTAAAGACCGTCCTGCGCTCAAGATGATCTTAGAGGCCGAAGCGCGCGGTCAAATTAAACCTGGTGACACCTTAATCGAGGCTACCAGTGGCAATACGGGTATTGCTTTAGCGATGGCTGCGGCAATTCGTGGTTATAAAATGATTTTAATTATGCCTGATAACCTATCACTTGAGCGTAGAGCTTCTATGAAAGCCTATGGTGCTGAGTTGATTCTGACTGAAGCAGATAAGGGTGGCATGGAGTACGCACGCGATTTGGCTGAGCAAATGCAAAAAGAGGGTAAAGGCCTAATTCTTAACCAGTTTGCTAACCCAGACAACCCTTCTGCGCACTTTACCTCTACTGGGCCTGAGCTTTGGGAGCAAACTCAGGGTCAGATTACTCACTTTGTTAGTGCGATGGGCACAACAGGCACGATGATGGGTACTGGTAGTTATTTAAAAGAACAAAACTCAGAAATTCAATTAGTTGGTGCGCAACCTGCGCCAGGCGCATCAATTCCTGGCATCCGCAAATGGTCGCCAGAGTATCAACCAGCTATTTATAAGCCAGAAATGATCGATACTTTTGAGCTTATTGAGCAAGAAGAGGCGGAGCAAATGGCTCGCGACTTAGCAGCTCGTGAGGGCATCTTCGGTGGTATTTCATCAGCTGGTGCATTAGTAGCGGCGATTCGCACCGCCAAGCGCCTAACGAGTGGTACGGTTGTATTTATTGTTTGTGATAGAGGCGATCGTTATCTCTCAGATGGCGTATTTAACTAAGAGCTATTTTTATAATCTGTATTGATTGAGTTTAATGAAACCCGTATCTATATTCGCAATTCCTAAAGATCTTCCAGAAGAGGATCGCTTAGAGCGTCGCCGTATGGTGGTGCGACTTGGTTTGTCTTGGCTAATTATGATGCAAGTCATGATGTTTGCAGCGCCAGGCTACTTTAAGCATCAATACATGGGTACAGATATTCAAGAGTCTCTTGAGGTTGCTCTCGTCTTATTAAACTGGATTGGTCTATTGTTGACTATTCCAGTCCTTTTTTATTGTGCGGTGCCGATTTGGAGAGGCTTATTTGGAGCTGATACTGATTTTAGTCATCGCCATAGCATGGTCAACATGAATTTGCCCGTGGCTCTAGGTATTGCCGTGGCATTTTTTCCAAGTGTGCACACAACGATATATCACCACGGTGAAGTTTATTATGACTCTATCGTGATGTTTATCGCTTTTTTATTAACGGCTAGATATTTAGAATATATTGCGGTGCAATCATCATATATTTCTAGCGATAGCGTTATTCTCGATAAAATTAACGAGTTTCGTAACGAGGATATGGCTCATGCCGATCGGTATGCATTCTACTTTGTGGTGTTGCAAATTATCTTAGCGGTTGTTAGTGGATTAGTGTGGTACTTTTTCATTGACTCATCACACGCTTTGGCGGTGACAGTATCATTATTTGTTATGAGTTGCCCGTGTGCTATGGCCATGGCGGTGCCTTCAAACTATGCAGCCGCTCGCACTATTCTCTTAAATAGCGGTGAGGAATCTTCTATTGATTTAGCTTTTGCTCAATCGGTCCTAGAAAAAACACGACACACCGCTCGTTTCTGCTTGAATGTCTCAATTGTTTTCCACTTGTTGATGTCGCCGCTAGCAATGATCGGTTTAGTCTCACCTTGGTTAGCCGCTATTATTA
>JAAZGT010000313.1 GCA_012511095.1 Alcaligenaceae bacterium | reverse complement strand
TCTTTAGCCACCGAAACATATAAGTCTTCGGCATGACTAAAACCTAATTTATTAGCTAATTGCTCAAGATTGGTAGCTGTTTTGCCGAGTCGTTGTAGCTCTTTTTCTACAAGATCTTGACCCGTTGCTATGCGCTTTTGTAGCTCAACTGCATTAAACCAAAGACGCACTTTGGCTCGAGCTCTTGGACTAGCCAAATAACCTAATTGCGGCGTCAGCCAATCGCGTGACGGACCTCCCGACTTAGCAGTAATAACCTCAACTGTTTGACCCGTTTGTAAAGGGGTATTGAGAGAAACCAACTGCCCATCAACCCTAGCCCCACGACAGCGGTGACCTAAGTCTGTATGCAAGCGATACGCAAAATCGACAGGCGTACTGCCCTCGGGCAACTCAATGACTCGAGCTTGTGGTGTTAAGACATAAATGCGCGATGGTGCAGACTCTGCACCTGAATCAGGCTTTTCTGGTTTAGGTTTTTTAGGCGCTGCACCTTTTTTAGCGGCAACACCTTTATCTGTTGGTGATGTGCCAGTAGAGGAGCTCAAATCATGTAGTGCATCTGCATCATCACCCTTAGTCGATTTGGAATCAGCCGTAACCACATCAGTCATGATCAGTTGCGGATCCTCAGCTTGTAACACCTGCTCCTGTAATTTAGAGGCCTCATGTTCCGAAATACCTTCTTCGCGACGCCAAGACAATAACTGCCTCATCCAAGAGATTTGTCTATCGTATAAACTTGAAGCAGAAGTAGCGCCCCCTTTAGGACCAGATTCTTTATAGCGCCAATGTGCTGCCATACCATATTCGGCAAACTCATGCATTTCTTGAGTGCGGATTTGCACCTCAAAATTACGCCCACCCTCATCTTGTACTACTGTGTGCAAGGAACGATAACCATTTGGTTTAGGTCTTGCGATATAGTCATCAAACTCATCCATGACTGGCGTCCACAATGAGTGCGTCAACGATAAAACGGTATAACAATCACGCTCAGTCTCAGTAATAATGCGGATCGCTAATAAATCATAGATCTCTTCAAATGAGAGATTTTTGTTGCGCATTTTGTTGTAGATACTATAGATATGTTTAGCGCGACCTGATACCTCAGATTTAATATTAAGTTGCTCAAGATTTTTATTTAATTTATCAATAAAGTCTTGAACAAACTGCTCGCGTTCAACACGACGAACCTCTAATTTATTAGCAATATCTCGATAAATCTCAGGCTCTAAGAAACGCAACGAAAGGTCTTCGAGCTCCCATTTAATTTGCCAAATGCCCAAACGATTGGCAAGCGGCGCATAAATATCACGAGTCTGTTGTGCCAAAATAATCGGACACTGACGTTTTGACTCGCTATACCAGCGCAAGCTTTGTAGACGAGATGCTAAACGCAAAATCACAATACGCAAATCACTCGCCAAAGCCAGCAGCATTTTACGGAGCATCTCTTGTTGATCTTTGGCTTGGCCACTATCAGTACTTTCGGCTAAGGCTGCTTGTGCGCCAATACGAACTAAGGTGCGTGTACCTTGGACTAGATTAAGCACCTCAAGACCAAATAAATCAAGAATTTCTTGACGAATTTCATGCCCCTCTTGGGGGGCTTCACTTTCAGGTAATGCGGCTAAAATCCCCGCTACCATGGACGTGACGTCCATTTGTAGCAACGATAAAGAATGCAATACGCCTTTGGCATGCCGTATACAAGGTTCTGCAGTAAACATCACCTTGCCAGCAAGACGCCTTTCTGCCCACTCAACGGCCAGACGCAATTTGGCGACCTCATCCTGGCTTAGGTCCTGATAAATAGGACGCATCCAAGACTCACTGAATTGGTGATCATCCTCACCGGCAAGCACTTTTTGAATCATTTGAACTACTTGTAAGAAAACTGGTAAATTATATAAAATTAGCTTGGGGCTAAAAAGCTCTAATCAAGAGCCCTAATAACTAATCTTAACACCGAATAATGATCATTTATTTTTAAGTGGTGACATGATGAGCTCAAATACAAAAAGGTTATTAGTAATATGGCATAGTCGCACCTCATCAGCGGAGCAAGCAGCAAAAGCAGCAAGCATGGCAGCCCAATCAACGATAAAAGAATTAATAGCGCTTAATGATGACAAGATGCCAGCAACAGAGCGACACGAGGTGTTATTAAGAAAGGCATCGGAGGTGACCTTAGAGGAATTACTCAGTGCACAAGCTTATCTATTTTGTGCCCCTGAAAATCTGGCTAGCTTAAGTGGGCAAATGAAAGAGTTTTTTGACCAAAATTATTACCCCTTATTGGGCAAAATCGAGGGCCGTTATTACAGCGCCATTATTACCGCTGGTAGTGATGGTAGTGGCGCACTGAAGCAATTAGAACGAATTTGTACAGGATGGCGCCTAAACCAAGTGGTGCCAGCCATTATTTTAAATACAGCGAGCCAAACAGAAGAGGAAATTCTCGCCCAAAAACAGCTCAGCCCTGAGCAAATCGCTAGGGCTGAGGAAATTGGCGCTACTTTAATTGCCTTACTTTCTAATTAGGGAGTCAGATTATTAATATCGCTATGTGGCGTTGGCATATTAAATACGTGACGTAGATAAGCAAGATAAGCCGGATCATCACACATCGTTTTACTTGGCTCATCAGAAATTTTCGCCACGGGTTGGCCATTACAGCGGACCATTTTCATCACAATTTGTAGAGCTGGCGCGCCCATGTCATTTGTTAAATTGGTACCAATACCAAAAGAAGCCTTACAGCGACCCTTAAAACGCTCTGCGATTTTCATCGCTAAAGGGATATTTAAACTATCAGAGAAAATCAATGATTTAGTCTTAGGGTCAACACGGTGCTTATTGTAATGCTCGATCATACGCTCACCCCAATCAAAAGGGTCACCTGAGTCATGACGAGCACCGTCAAAAAGCTTACAGAAATATAGATCAAAGTCGCGCAAAAAAGCATCTAGGCCATAGACATCAGACAACGCAATACCTAAGTCACCACGATACTCACGCGCCCAGCGCTCAAAAGCAAAGACCTGAGAGTCACGCAAGCGAGGACCTAAGGCCTGACAAGCCTGCAGATACTCATGCGCCATAGTACCTAAAGGCAAAATATCATATTCACGTGCCATAAAAACGTTACTAGTACCGACAAAACAAGCACCCATTTGCTCTCTTAACGTTTTTACAACCTCAAAGTGCCATTTACGCGAAAATCGACGACGAGTGCCGTACTCGGCTAGTCTAAAGAAACTAGCATCTGGGTCAAAGTCACGCACCATAGTGATTTTATCTTGTAAGCGCTTACGACCCTCGTCGAAACTCATGTCAGGATAGGTATTACGGAAATACACCTCATTGACAATCGCAAGAATCGGAATCTCAAATAAAATAGTGTGTAACCAAGGACCCTTTGCCTCAATCGAGATTTCATGAGGCGCATCGCCCACATCGATGTGGATATTGCGCTCCGATAGTTGGAACAACTCTAAAAAATCAACAAAGTCAGATTTTATAAAGCGTAGACTACGAAGATAATTTAATTCATCTTGCTTAAAACGTAGACTACATAAATGCGCTACCTCAGCTCTAATCTCATCAATATATGGACGTAAATTTACATCTTCGTTGCGACATTTGAAACGATACTCGACATGTGCAGCTGGAAATTGATGCAAAACCACCTGCATCATGCTGAACTTATATAAATCTGTATCCAGTAATGAGTTAATAATCATTTTTTATCCGGTAAATTGCGCAATTAATCAATACATTACCATAGTAAGGGGTTTTCAACACTTAAGAGCCCAGGATTGGTTAAAATATGCGTGTATATGTAGGTTACGTATTTTGTAGCCGTATTTTCTTTGGAGTTGTCTTAATCATGACACATGTAGTAACTGAAAACTGTATCAAATGTAAATACACCGATTGTGTTGATGTCTGTCCTGTTGACTGTTTTTTAGAAGGTCCTAACTTCTTAGTGATTGACCCTGATGAGTGTATTGACTGTGCGGTCTGTATTCCAGAGTGTCCAGCCAATGCCATTTTCGCTGAAGAAGATGTACCTGAGGATCAGGTTCATTTCATCGAGTTAAACGCTGAGTTAACTCCACAATTTACTCCTATTACACGCACACGTGAGCCTTTGCCTGACGCTGAGGAGTGGAATGGTGTCGAGGGCAAATTACAATATTTAGAAAAGTAGTAATTAAAAATAATGACTGAAATTTTAGATTTACCATATACCATCCAAACCATTGTTGAGAAAAAAGTCTGGGTTCCCGGTAAGCTTTTTTCCATCAAAACAACTCGTGATCCAGAGTTTAGTTTTAAACCAGGTCAATATGCACGCCTAGGTTTACCACTTGGACTCGACGAGGACGAGAAGACTCCGCCTGCCTCAGATATGACATGGCGCGCTTTCTCCATGGTAAATCAACCCGATGATGAGCACCTTGAGTTTTTTGCGACCCTCGTTGCCGATGGTCTATTTAGCCCAAGTCTCTATGATTTGGAAGCCGGTGATACGATTTATATTGATAAGTCTGTTTTCGGATTCCTTACGATTGACCAATTTCCACAAGGTGGCACCCTTTGGTTACTCTCAACAGGTACTGGTTTATCTGCCTTTTTACCGATGCTAAATGATCCTAAAACGTGGGAGTTATTTGATCGCGTAATTTTATGTCATGGTACACGCTACATAAACGAATTCGCTTATACTGACATGATACAAAGTGTAAAAGAGCGTTACGGTGATCGTTTTGTCTATTTAGCCATCTCTACACGTGAGGCGCATAAAGATCTCCCTCAAAAGCGTCTAACTGACCTTATTGTTAGCGGCGAATTGGCGGAGCTTGCTGGTCACCCAATGGATCCCGAAGAGGCTCGTTTTATGCTTTGTGGTAATCCAGGCATGACGACCGAAGCGCGCAAACTCTTAGGTGAGCGCGGCTTTAAATCTGGGCGTCGTGGTAATCTGGGTAATTTAGCGGTTGAAAAGTATTGGTAATTTTAATGGCTTTTCAACAGGCTTTAGCCTGCATAATTAATACAAGCGCATCATTATGGAGAGACAATAAAGATGTTATATAACTTACACGAAATGAATCGCATGATGTTTGCGCCAATAACATACGCATCATCATTAGTGACAGAAGCTTTCACTAATCCATTTAGCCCATATTCATATATAGTGGGTTCTCGTCGTTTTGCGGCTCGTTTTGATATTCTCAATCGTCTTGGCAAAGAGTACAAAAAGCCCGAATGGCGAATTAATGAGGTCGAGATTGATGGCGAATTAGCAGAGGTCAATGTGGAAACGGTTATGACTAAGCCGTTTTGTAACCTGCTACATTTCAAGCGTAGCCGTTCAAAAAACCCTGAGGGTGACCCTGCAGTACTCATTGTTGCTCCCTACTCTGGTCACCATGCGACCTTATTACGCGATACCGTGAGACGCATGCTGACAGACTTCGATGTCTACATTACCGACTGGTTAGATGCCCGTCTTGTCCCTGTTAACCAAGGGGCATTTGACCTTGATGAGTACGTTTACTATTTAATCTCGTTTTTACACGCCTTAAATAAGCGTGTTCACGTGATGGCTGTATGTCAACCATCAGTGCCTGTTATGGGTGCAGTCTCTTTGATGTCTAAACACAAAGACCCTCTAGTGCCTTTAAGCATGACACTAATGGGTGGTCCAATTGATACAAGACAATCACCAACTGTAGTTAACAACTTAGCTGACCGTCACTCACTATCTTGGTTTGAAACCCAAATGATTCAGCGTGTTCCACCACGCTACCCTGGTGCTGGTCGCTTAGTTTATCCTGGCTTCATGCAGCTAATGGGCTTTATTGCGATGAACCCTCGCTCACATATGAAGTCTTATCAAGAATACTATCGAGACCTAATGGTCGGTAATGAGCCTGATGCTGAAAAACACCGTGCTTTCTACGACGAATACAATGCGGTCTGTGACTTACCTGCAGAGTTCTATTTACAAACGGTAAAAGTAGTTTTCCAAGACCATGCTTTAACTAATGGTACGTGGAAAGTCGGTAGCCACTTAATTGATCCAAGCCTAATTGAATCTACTGCCCTCCTAACTGTTGAGGGTGAGTTAGACGATATTACAGGTGTTGGTCAAACTAGCGCTGCCCTTGACTTAACCCCTAATATCCCTGCTGATAAGAAAAAATCCTTTATTGCAGAGGGTAGTGGTCACTACGGTATTTTCTCTGGTAGCCGTTGGCGTGATCACATCTTCCCTGTCGTTGCTGATTTCATTAATTCAGCACAAATTGACGAAGAAGAGCAATTACTCGCTCGTCTCAGAGCTGAGGTAGAAGAAGCTATTCGCAAAGAAAACGAAGCTAAAGCTCGCATTGAAGCACGCAAAAAAGCACGTGATGATGCAAAAGCTGCCAAAGAAGCTGAAAAGGCCAAAATTAAAGCTCGCGAAGAGGCTCTAGAAAAAGCCAAGCTAGAAGCTGCCGAAGCTGCCGCAGCTGAGGCTAAACTTCTAGAAGCCGCTGAGGCTGCAAAAAAAGCTGAAGAAGAGGCAAAAGCTAAGGCTGCTGCCGAAGCCAAGGCCAAAGCCGAAGAAGAAGCTAAAGCTAAGGCCGCTGCCGAAGCTAAGGCCAAAGCTGAAGAAGAAGCTAAAGCTAAGGCCGCTGCCGAAGCCAAGGCTAAAGCCGAAGAAGAAGCTAAAGCAAAAGCTGCTGCCGAAG
>JAAZGT010000312.1 GCA_012511095.1 Alcaligenaceae bacterium | reverse complement strand
GTCATGTGATGCTCTTTGCCTACGGTATCTGTGTATCGTAAATCAACGAACTCGACCTCGTGTTGACCAATGAGTTCAAGCACTTGAGTTGGGGTAGTCATGAAATTCTCCTGATAATTCAGTTTAAACACGTTAATAATATATTATGACGGTTTTCAAAGCTCTTTTTTACAATGTAGCTTTTAATTATGTAATCTATTATTGAGCGAGGTTTTAATCTAAAAAGATAGCTTGTAAATCATTTAAAAAACGCCAACCAAGCTCAGTCGCTTTGTAATTAAGTGGATCGTCTTCTAATAGCTTTTTATCAATGGCTTTTTTTATTTGCTTTTGCATAATCAGTGGTGACAAACCCGTATGCTCGGCAAATAAACTGGTTGGTACACCCTCTCGTAGTCTTAAGGCATTAAGCATAAACTCAAAAGGAATCTCATCAGCCACTAACTCTCGCCACTCCACCTGATGTGAGCCATCACCCTTAACGGCATTAGTCATCCAGTTTTCGGGTGAACGCTGATTCATGGTACGTACGATTTTGTCGTGAAAGCTAATTTTGCCGTGCGCCCCTGGTCCGATACCTAAATAATCACCAAATTGCCAATAATTCAAATTGTGACGGGCTTGTGCATTAGGCTTGGCATAAGCTGACACCTCATATTGCTCAAAACCAGCAGCAGTCGTTAAATCAATATTTTGTTGCAACATATCATCAACGATATCGTCTTCTGGTATGCCTTTAGGTGGATATTTAGCAAATACTGTATTAGGCTCAAGGGTCAAATTATAGAGAGATAAATGCTCGGTTTGATGTGCTAGCGCTTGTTTCAAATCACTTTCATGATCTTTAAGTGATTGATTTGGCAAGGCAAACATTAAATCTAAGTTGATACGTTCAAAGTAACGTTGTGCAATTTCAATCGCTTGATGCGCTTCCTCTGCACTATGAATTCGACCTAATTGCTGTAGGTGATCATTATTAAAACTTTGAATACCTAGTGAAATACGATTAATGCCACTGCCAGCAAACTCTTTGAATTTCTCTGTTTCTACCGTACCAGGATTAGCCTCCATGGTGATTTCAATATTTGGAGCGATGCCCAACAGGTTTCTCAACAGGGTGATGAGTCGCTCCATCGCTTGGGCAGATAATAAACTTGGCGTACCACCACCAATAAATACCGTTTGTATGGTACGACCCCAAATATACGGTAAATGATGGATTAAATCCGCCTCAAGCGCTTGTAAATACCTGTCTTCGGGTATACCACCCTCAAGTGCATGCGAATTAAAGTCACAATATGGGCATTTTTGTACGCACCAAGGCACATGTACATAAACCGACAAAGGTGGCAGTCCACCTTGAAAGCTAGGGCTTGGGCCAGTTGTTAATGGACCCTCTTGGTTTTGAGTTTGGGTACCGACACGATGAATAGTAATTGTCTTCACTACTTTGCAGCTTCCATTTCAACAACTAATTTCTGTAAAGCTAGAGCACGATGACTTAAGCTATTTTTAAGTGCGGGCTCCATTTCGGCGGCGGTCATATCGTGCCCTGGCACATAAAAATGAGGATCATAACCAAAACCATGCTCTCCACGAGCCTCATCTTGAATCACCCCTTGCCACCAAGCTTGAGCAATTAATGGCGCTGGATCATCAGCATGTCGCACAAAGACTAAAACCGCCAAATAAGCTGCGGATTTGTCTTCGTGTTTTTGTAGCTCGCGAATTAAACACGCATTATTATTAAGATCGGATTTTTCTTCACCAAAAAGCGTAGCGTAACGAGCTGACATTACCCCAGGCAAACCATTTAAGGCAGGAACTACAATGCCTGAATCATCAGCTATGGCGGGTAGACCAGTCACACGGCTCGCATGTCGTGCTTTTTGCAGGGCATTTTCCACAAAGGTATGGAAAGGCTCATCACATTCTGAGACATTCAGCTCGCCCTGAGGGATTATTTTAATACCGTATTGCTCAAACAAAGCAGCAAACTCTTTGAGCTTGCCTTGGTTATTTGAAGCCAACACGATGCGATCTAGTTTTTTAAGTAATGACATAGGAAGATGCTATTGATGTTAGTGGTCTGTGCTATGGGTTTATGCCTGTGGCCAAGCTTCTTGCTGTACGCGCAGTAATTGAGCAATACCCTTGCCCGCTAAACCTAATAGATCGTCAAGATCTGATTTGCTAAAAACATGCCCTTCAGCAGTACCCTGCACCTCAACAAAGTGGCCGCTACCTGTCATCACGATATTCATATCTGCATCACAAGATGAGTCTTCGGCGTAATCTAAGTCTAATATTGGCTGATTTTGCCACATACCAACTGAAACGGCAGCGACTCGATCCCTTAGAGGACTTTCGCTAAGCTCACCCTCTTTGAGTAATTTGCTAATAGCATCAGCTAAGGCAATCCAAGCACCAGTAATAGCTGCACAACGCGTACCACCGTCAGCCTGAAGCACGTCACAATCAAGGTGAATCGTACGTTCGCCTAGTTTTTCTAAATCGGTGACAGCACGTAAGCTGCGACCAATAAGACGCTGAATTTCTTGAGTACGACCACTTTGCTTACCACGAGCTGCCTCACGGTCTGAGCGAGTATGTGTAGAACGTGGCAACATACCGTATTCGGCAGTTACCCAACCCTGATTTTGCCCCTTAAGAAAAGGTGGTACGCGATCTAATACGCTCGCATTGCAAAGCACCACGGTCTGCCCAACTTCGATTAAAACTGAACCCTCGGCATAGGGAGTGAAGCCACGCGTAATTTTTACATCACGCATCGTGGATAATTCACGCCCAGATGGACGTTGAACATCAATATTTAATGAAGTGACAGACATAATTTCCTCTAAAAGTTTGTACAAAGTTTGCGATATGCCATATTATAAGCCTTCTAGCGAAAGTTTTTATTAATGGCACTAATCTTATAAGGTACTTTTATGATTTCTAGTATGACCGCTTTTAGTCATATCAAAACAGAGTTTGAACACGGCACCTTGCTCGTCGAGTTACGCTGTGTGAACCACCGTTATCTTGATGTGAATTTACGCATACCTGAGGATTTTAGAATCATTGAAGACAAATTGCGCGAATTAATCGGCCAATACCTACACCGCGGTAAGGTTGAATTAAAAATCACCTTCAAGTCCGAACAAACTCAAAATAACTTAGAACTTGAGCCACAAACTATGGAGCGCGTAGTTCAAGAGGTTGAAAAGCTACGTCGATATTTCCCTGATATGCCAACGCCTAGTTTTGCTGAAATTATGCAATTAGGTCAAAGCATTCAAGCCACGGATGAAGATACAGAAGAAGATAAATCTGAAGAAGCTGAGCGTTGGGAATGTATTTATGAACGCTGTCTTGAAACAGTGACTTTTGCCATTAAAGAATTCACTGCCATGCGTCAACGAGAAGGTCAAAGACTAGCTCAAACTATGTCTGGCTATGCTGATGAAATTCTCAAGATAGTGAACTACTTAGAATCACAACAAGATCAATTGCTTGCAGAGCAAAAAGAAAAGATCAATCAGCGCCTAACCGAAGCTTTAGAAGCCGTATGCCCTAATGGTTTTACGCAAATCAGCGGCGAAGAGCTCTCAATGCGTATTGCCCAAGAAACCGCTCTTTTTGGCATGCGCGTTGATATTGCCGAGGAAATTACTCGTCTAAAATCGCATACCACTGAGCTTAGCCAGCTATTGAGTGGCAAAGAAGAAGCAAACAAAGACACAACTAAAACAAAAAACAAACAAAGCCTAGGCCGTCGTTTAGATTTCTTATTTCAAGAAATGAATAGAGAAATCAATACCATAGGTTCAAAATCTGCATCATTAGACAATACACAAGCCGTGATTGATATGAAGCTTTATGTAGAGCAATTGAGAGAACAAGCTTTAAATATTGAATAATTTTAAATAACCGTGGTGATATGTTTGACAAGAACAAATAGAACCCCTATAATCTTTCTCTTACCACATATATAGACGGTTAGCTCAGTTGGTT
>JAAZGT010000311.1 GCA_012511095.1 Alcaligenaceae bacterium | reverse complement strand
TGCAAAGTCGCCAAGTCATCAGCAATAGGATCGACATAAATATCTTTTTCTTGGTAGAAGATTTTTCGGTAGGTATTACAACTTGGACAGGCCTCGGCTTTGATTGCCTCTAACTCACCCTCGAGATGGTAAAAACTAATGTCTTTGGTGCTTTGGCAGGTTGAGCAAACCACACGCACTAAATGCCATAAGGTAGAACATAAGGAGCAACTTAGATAACGTATACCATGGTTCGCACCGATTTGTACCACACTACTAACAGGTAGTGAACCACAACATGGACACACACCGCTTTCTTTTTGTACCACCGGTAAATTCTCTTCACCTAAGGCAATCACGCCCTGAGTCCAATACACTTGTAGCGCAGCCATAATTACTGGCGCTAAGGCAGGATCTGCATCTTGATCAGCCAAGACACGATCGGCAATATTTTCAATTGCTTGAGGATTTTCTTTGATGGTTTTAACTAAACTCTGCGCAACCTCAACCGCTACAGAAGGCACACCCTCTGTCTCAATTAAGTGTTGCAAAATATCATTTAAAATCTTTAACCAAACTGCATCTCTTTCAATGGTGTCTGGTTGCCAAGCTGGCATACCGTATTTTTGAGATGATTCGATTTTCTCAGCAGAAACACTAGGTACCTCGTATTTATCAAAAACCTTTTCTTGGGCTTCAGAGATCACCGCAATCAATTTTAAATAATCCTCTAAAGGATTATCAGCGGCTAATTGCTTTAAACGAGCAGCACGCGTTGCAAAAACGGACTTTCCCGCAGGCAAAATAACACGCGGAAAAGTAGCTGCACTCTCTTGTAAAATTTCTTCTTGTGGTTTAATTTTTTGCAATGTCAGACTCCAATAAAAAAGCTGCTCCACATTTTACTGTAGAGCAGCTATTACTTACTACCTACTTTTTATGTCAAAAAAGAAATAATGACTAATTAAATCTTCTCGACATTGACTAAGAAGGACTTAAACTCAGGTGTTTGAGTATTACCGTCACCGACTGCAGGGGTTAAGCTATTGGCTAAGAAGCCTTTTTTAGCTACCCCCACAAAGCCCCAGTGTAGTGGGATACCCACTTGGTGCAACTCTTTACCATCGACATTTAAGGTCGCAATACGTTTGGTCACCACCGCAACTGCTTTAATGTAGTCACGTTTTGATGATACCTTAACGCGGTCACCAGCCTTAATACCGAGTTTCTTAGCTAAGCCCTCACCAATCTCAACGAATTGCTGTGGTTGAGCAATGGCGTTGAGCTCGACGTTTTTGGTCCAGTAGTGGAAGTGCTCTGTTAAACGATAGGTCGTACCAACATATGGGAACTCATCAGCCTTACCCATATCCTCCAAGTCACGCTTAAACACGCGCGCACCTGGGTTATTTAAAGCACGAGGCTCATTCGGGTTAAGTGGGTTAAAGCTTAATGGCGTTTCAAATGGCTCATAGTGCTCAGGGAACGGACCTTCGGCCATACCCTTGCGCGCAAAGAACCTTGCAGTACCCTCAGCGTTCATAATAAACGGACCCATATTGTTTTCTGGTGCTTCATCGGCTTTGTAGTCAGGTACGTCAGCACCTACCCACGCCTTACCATTCCAGTAAACTAAGGCACGATCCTTATCCCATGGTCTACCATTGGTATCAGCAGATGCACGGTTATAAAGAATACGACGGTTAGCAGGCCATGCCCAAGCCCAGTTAAGGGTTTGACCAATACCTGTCGGGTCGCTATTATCGCGACGCGCCATCATATTGCCTTGCTCCGTGAATGAACCAGAGTAAATCCAGCAACCACATGCCGTAGAGCCATCGTCACGTAACTCGGCAAAACCAGCTAATTGCTGACCGCCTTTACGTGTCACTTGCGTTGGATCCTTAGGGTTTGTGAGGTCAACAACTGCGCGACCACTCATTTCCTTAGCCAATTCCTCGGCTGATGGATTTAAACGCTGACTATAAGGCCAATCTAGGTTAAGGATTGGATCTGGAAAGGCACCTCCCTCTTCCTCATAAAGCTCTCTGATGCGGTTATAGAGTAATGCCATGATCTCAATATCACTCTTAGCCTCACCTGGTGGGTTCGCACCCTTCCAGTGCCACTGTAGAACACGACCCGAGTTAACTAAGGCACCAGCCTCCTCAGCAAAACAGCTGGTCGGTAAGCGGATTACCTCGGTTTGAATCGACGCCGTATCGACATCATTTTCTTCGCCCGCATTGCGCCAGAACTCAGAAGTTTCAGTGCGTAGTGGATCCATGACCACCATGAACTTTAAGGTTGAGAAAGCCTCTGACTGCTTTTTCTTGTGCGGTGCTGCGGCTAATGGGTTGAAACCCTGACAGATGTAACCATTCATCTGGCCTTGGGTCATCATCTCGTAAACACGCAACATATCGTAAGGCTTGTCGAGTTTAGGGAACCAATCATAGCGGAAATCATTTTCAGGCTGTGAAGCTTCACCAAACCAAGACTTACTTAAGCTCACCCAGAACTTTTTGTAGTTACCCCAGTAGCTTAATTGATTAGGACGCATTGGCTTATGCGCACGAGCAGCAATATAGCCATCAAATGATTGCTCACTATCTCTAGCTAAAGTTAAATAGCCAGGTAATAAGTCAGTCATTAAGCCTAAGTCAGTTAAACCCTGAATATTAGAGTGACCACGTAAGGCGTTAACACCACCACCGGCCATACCGATATTACCTAAGAGCAGCTGTAACATCGCTGCGGTACGGATAATCTGCGAGCCGATTGTGTGTTGAGTCCATCCAAGCGCATAAAGAATAGTTAAAGTACGATCAGGTACATGCGTAGAAGCTAAGATCTCAGCAATCTCAAGGAATTTCTCCTTAGGCGTACCACAAACGCGCTCTACCATTTCGGGTGTGTAGCGCTCGTAATGCTTTCTCATGAGTTGGTAAACACAACGTGGGTGTCTTAAGCTTGGGTCGGATTTAACATAACCCGTCGCCTCGTCAACCTCGTACTCCCAAGTACTACGGTCATAAGTACGCGTTTCCTCGTTATAACCAGAGTAAATACCCTCGTTAAAATCGAAGTCTTTGCGGACTACATAACTGAAGTCAGTGTAGTTACGCACATACTCATGTTGAATCTTGTTGTTATCAAGTAAGTACTTAATCACCGCGCCCAAGAACACAATATCCGTACCAGTACGGATAGGCGCATAAATATCTGCTACAGAAGCTGTACGATGGAAACGCGGATCCACAGCAATAAGCGTCGCATTATTGCGAGTTTTTGCCTCGATCGCCCATTTGAAGCCCACAGGGTGCGCTTCAGCGGCGTTACCGCCCATCACTAATATTACGTTAGCATTTTTAATATCGACCCAATGGTTCGTCATCGCACCACGGCCAAACGTCGGGGCAAGACCTGCCACCGTCGGACCATGTCAAACACGAGCCTGGTTATCGAATGCCAACATACCCATCGGACGCACGACTTTGTGAGTGATATAACCCACTTCGTTTGGCGATGCGGATGCGGCTAGCATACCTGTAGTTAACCAACGGTTGACTGTTTCACCCTTATCGTTTTTCTCGATAAAGTTTGCGTCACGGTCATCTTTCATTAGACGAGCAACCTTGTCGATTGCCTCTTCCCATGACATACGAACCCACTCATCAGAACCTGGAGCACGATACTCAGGATACTTTAAGCGGTTTGGACTGTGAATGAAGTCAATCAAACCAGCGCCTTTAGGGCAAAGTGAACCGCGGTTCACTGGATTATCGGGGTCACCCTCGATGTGTACGATAGTATCGATAGCGTTTTTTGCGCCATCACCAATACCGTACATTAATAATCCACAGGCTACTGAACAATATGGACAGGTATTGCGCGTTTCTGTCATGCGCGCTAATTTGTACTGTCTAACCTCTGCCACGGCCGACGTAGGGGCCGCGCCAAGAAGAGTTAAACTAGACCCTGCCGCTGCTGTACCAGTTGCCTTGAAGAATTGTCGTCTAGTAACTTTTACCATAACGAACCTCCAGACAGTTAATGTATCGCAACGTCGACATCAAAAATTGATGATGTATCTGTTATTGTTTTCGCAATGTGTCATAGCCACACTACTCTTAGTCTAAGTGTATCTTGTTTTAAATAAATTGAGTAGTGTGCAATTGTATTTTTTGACTCAAAAACCCTTAAATTAAGGGTTTTCAAGGGAAAGTCCTAGGCTACACCATGTAGATATTTTAGGTGCAACAAGTATTTCTTTTCGATTTGCCTAAATCCAACGACCAATAAGGTATTAAGAATTAAGTATAAAAGTGCTGCTGCCGAATAAGCAATGAATGGTTCAAAATAAGTACTATTAAAATAACTCGCCGCCCCAGTAATTTCGACAATAGTTACCGTTGATGCCAACGCTGTGGCGTGCATACTCATAATCACCTCATTACTATAAGCCGGCAAAGCACGTCTTAGGCTAGAAGGAATGATGATACGTCTTA
>JAAZGT010000310.1 GCA_012511095.1 Alcaligenaceae bacterium | reverse complement strand
GATAAGTCTTTGGTCGAACGGTAACCTAAATAACCGATTACCATCATGCCGATAATATATACTGCGAAGACGATGAGAATCGTTGTACTCATAGCACCTTGCATATTAATCTCCTTTGAGTTTTGGAAATGTATTTAAGAAAACGGTAGTTTTCTTAAACTTGGAAAAAGTTGAATATTAAAACATAAATTCAATGTGATTTCACATTGAGTTTCTTAGCGTTACTTATTAAGCGCTAATCAGGCCACGCACAAATAGATTGCATGTGGCCTTTGTTTAGCAAGCTTAAATCATGGCCATCAGCTTAGTATTACCGCCTGCAGCAGCTGTGTTAACACTAATAGAGCGTTCAACACAGAGTCTTTCTAAGCGGTAATGCTGACCCTGGCTAAGAGCATCTGAGCTTAACGCTTGTGGTTGAATTATTGCTGCTCTGTAGCGTGCCAAACGTTGCGCTAAAGGTTTTAATAAATCGCTGTCGCCCTCAAAGAGTGCACCACCTAAGATCAGTGATTCATCTTCAAGTACGGCATCTAAATTTGGTTTTAACTCAAAATGATGCTTCAAGTCATCGGGTAATTTCGCTAATAGCGTTTTGATTGATGGCTTATCTTCGACAATGAAAATAGCCTTATTACCAGTGGCTAAGCAACTTGCAAGCTGGGTTATAGCACCTAGTTCTGTTGCTGGCAAACATAAGATATTGCCTCTAGCTAATAGACTATAGTTATTTGCCTCACCGGTAGGACCCGGTAATTCCATGGAGATACCAAAGGTGTGTTGGCCAAGTGTTTTAGCGATTTTTTCAATTTCACCAGCCTGAGCATGCTCTCTAAGCCAAGAACTAAAGCTTTGTAATGGCTGTAATCCTGCTTTGAGCAGCTCAGCTGATGCCTCTTCGTTTCTATCGAAGCTTGGCGCTGGGCTAGTTTGTACTAAACGATGTAGATATAAAGGACCACCCGCTTTAGGACCAGTACCAGAAAGACCTTGACCACCAAAGGGTTGTACACCTACCACCGCACCAACAATATTACGATTCACATAAATATTGCCCGCTTTGCTCTTAGCGATGAGTCGATCAATGTTTTCATCAATACGAGAGTGCACACCAAAGGTGAGACCGTAGCCACTCGAATTAATCTCATCCATAAGTTCGTTTAAATGCTCACGTTGGAAGCGCACAATATGCAAGACAGGGCCGAAGATTTCACGGCTTACATCGCTAACCTTATTCACCTCAATGATGGTCGGTGGGATAAAGGTACCGAACTTAGTCACATCAGGTTTAGCGAGTTGGCGAATCTTAAAGCCTTTGCCACGCATTTCCTCAATGTAATCAGCAATATTTTGCTGGGCTTCAGCATCAATTACTGGACCAATATCTGTGCGGAGACGGTCAGGATTACCAAGACGTAATTCGTCCATCGCACCTTGTATCATGGTGATTAGCTTATCGGCCACATTTTCTTGGATGCATAAAATACGTAGAGCCGAACAACGTTGACCTGCAGAATCAAAGGCTGAGTTAATCACATCGGCAGTAACTTGCTCTGCAAGGGCTGAGGAATCAACCACCATGGCGTTTAAACCACCCGTTTCAGCAATTAACGGTATAGACTGACCGGCTGCATTAAGGCGTTGAGAGAGAGTATCAGCAATGATCTTCGCTACCTCGGTTGAGCCGGTAAAGAGCACACCTTGAATACGTGGGTCATTAACTAAGGCAGCACCCACATCACCTTCACCAGGTAATAGTTGGACTACATCTGTCGGCACACCTGCTTCATGTAACACCTTAATTGCGGCATTGGCAATTAAAGGCGTTTGTTCTGCTGGTTTGGCTAAAACCACGTTACCCGCAGCTAATGCGGCTGAAACTTGACCCAAGAAAATCGCTAATGGGAAGTTCCAAGGGCTAATACATGTGACCGGACCTAGCGGTGGATGAGTATCAATTTCAAAGCTAGCCGCTACTTGGCGAGCATAATAACGTAAGAAGTCCACGGCCTCGCGTAGTTCAGATACTGCATTAGGGTAGCTTTTACCTGCTTCTCTAATGGCTAGCGCAATGAACTCAGCACTACGATGCTCGAGTAAATCAGCCGCCTTGTTGAGAATGTCACCACGTTCGCAAGCAGGGGTCACTGCCCAAATGGTTTGTGCTTGCTCGGCGCGGTCTAAGGCTCGGCTAACTTCATCGGTGCTACTAAAGACCACCTGACCGACGATATCACGATGATCGGCGGGGTTTAGGACATCCACTAAACGAGCGCTTTCTTGTTCTGGCCATGACTCCACATCGTTGCTGAATTCAAAGCTTGATGGTAAAGCCAGTTGCTTTTGAGTCAGACTTGCTAATAGACCTGCTGAGAGTGACGCAAGACGATGCTCATTGGACAGATCTAAGCCTTGTGAATTAAGACGGCTCTCATCTTGTGCAATATAAAGTTGGCGTGGTTCAGGAATAAGCGGGTGAGGTGAACCAAGCGGTTTAATGGCACGACATTGTTCTACCGGATCGGCAATTAACTCCTCAATAGGAATATTTTTATTGGCGATTTGGTTAACAAAGGAGGTGTTAGCACCATTTTCTAATAAGCGACGTACTAAATACGCTAATAGGGTTTCATGTGAACCAACTGGCGCATAAATACGGCACGGACGATTAAGTTTGCCATCTGCCACGGTACCAACCACCTCTTCATAGAGTGGTTCACCCATACCGTGCAAGCATTGGAATTCATATTGACCTTGATAAAAGTTTTTGCCAGCCATATGGTAAATGGCAGCCACAGTTTGGGCGTTATGCGTAGCAAATTGCGGGAAGATATACTCTGGTGCGCTGAGTAGTTTACGAGCACAAGCTAAGTAGCACACATCGGTATAGATTTTACGAGTGTAGACTGGGTAGCCCTCTAAGCCATCAACTTGGGCGCGTTTGATTTCAGTATCCCAATAAGCCCCTTTAACTAAGCGGATCATGAGGCGACGCTTGGTACGACGCGCAAGGTTAATGACATAATCAATAACAAAGGGCGCGCGTTTTTGATAGGCTTGAATCACAAAGCCAATACCATTCCACGATTCGAGCTCTGGCTCATGACAAAGGCGCTCTAGTAAGTCGAGTGATAGCTCAAGGCGATCTGTTTCTTCGGCATCAATGTTAATGCCTAAATCGTATTGATGAGCCAATAGCGTCAAGTCACGCAGGCGTGGATAAAGCTCCTCCATCACCGTGTCATATTGAGCGCGCGAGTAGCGAGCGTGTAAGGCTGACAGCTTAATTGAAATACCAGGGCCTTGGTAAATGCCAAGACCAGATGCACTTTTACCGATGGCGTGTATAGCTTGCTCATAAGCAGCGTAGTATTTCAATGCATCCTCATCGGTCATGGCCGCTTCACCCAACATATCGTAGGAGTAAGTAAAGCCTTTGTTGACCCATTTGCGACCATTGGCAAGTGCGTTATCAATAGTTTGACCACAGACAAAATGCTCACCCATGAGGCGCATTGCACGATCCACACCTTGACGAATTAGTGGCTCACCACCTTTACTAATTAAGCGAGAAATCGCTGAGGACATGCCTTTTTCACTACTGGTTGAGACCAATTTACCTGTGATCATGAGCCCCCAAGTAGCAGCATTTACAAATAATGAGCCTGAGTTAAGGTGTGATTGCCAATCGCCTTTGCTAATTTTGTCGCGAATTAAGGCATCACGACTTTCTTTGTCAGGAATTCTTAAGAGCGCCTCAGCTAAGCACATTAAGGCCACGCCCTCTTGGCTTGATAGTGAATACTCGTGTATTAAGCCGTCAACACCGCTACCTAAACGCTTATTGCGTAGAGCATTGACTAGTTTATGTGCGGTTTGCTTAATGACCGCTTGATTGTTGCCTTGGTCTGCTAACTCTAACAAGGCAGGTAGACACTCCTCTTCGGAGCGACGATAAGCAGCGGTAATGGCTGAACGTAAGACAGATTGTGCGGCAATGTTTTGTGCAAAGAGTAAAAAGGGTTGCACTTGTTCATCGCTCATTGGGCATAGCCCCGCTTCTTCTAGCTCTGCTAAGCTAATTGCTTCGGCGGCTAAGGCATGTTGTAAAACGACCGGCAGTCGACCAGCTTCGATCTCCTCTAACATGAGGTAAATAGACTGCTTGATAAACCAATGTTGTGTACGTCCGATGCGCTCGGCAGCGGTACGAATACGATCTCTTAATACAGGATCAACTTTGACCCCTAATGTGGTTGAGCTCATGTGTCATCTCCGAGAACGGATTGCACCTATTGTTGGAAAAGGTGCAACCCTAAGTTCCTTATGGTTGTTTTATATGACGAAAAGACTTTTCAAAGAAATCGGTATATACCCTT
>JAAZGT010000309.1 GCA_012511095.1 Alcaligenaceae bacterium | reverse complement strand
CAATAAACCGCATGCAAGACTACTTAACAACCTCATTTAATCGCCACATTAGTTGCCCTACTGGCGATCAACTTGAAGATATTGGCTTGGAGTTGCTTTGCACCTTTGAGGGTAGGCATGTGTTTATTAGTTTTGTAAGCACGACAACAGATTATGAGTTAATCCCTTTCATCATCCCCGAAGAGCGTTTTGAAACCGGCTCTGTGCATGTCAGTGAATTGCATCATGAGACTGACCTCGATGATGAGATTGAGACCATTTTAAGCCATGCTAATAATGGCGACACTTTAATCTTCTTTTGTGACTCATCGGATGTCATTGCGCGTGCTCTAGAGGCACTTGCTTATCAAAGTTAAATAATCTGCTTAGGGGCTATGACAATGCCCCTATATACCTTGATTAACGCGACCAGCCCTTATATTCCATGATGTAATTGTAGGCTGTAATAATTTCTTGGGTCTTTTCCTTAGCCATTTCAATTAGGCCTTCAGGAAGATTTTTACCTGACAGTTTATCTGGGTGATATTGATTAATTAATCGGCGGTAGACGCGTTTTAACTCATCTTGAGTGACATCTTCTGTAACTCCAAGGGTAGCCAGTGATTCTGCTAGTTTTGACTTAGTCGCGCGACCCCAACCATGCTCTTGTTGGGATTGAGAACCACCCCATGATTGCTCTTGGTGAGCACGCCCACCAAAGCCTGGGCCTTGCTCAAACTGGGACATAAAATTATCAAATAAATCAGGGCGCGCACCAGTTAATGGAAATAGCTCACGAATAATCTCTTTTTCAGAAGAAATAATACGACCATCTAAAATCGCCGCACCTAGGCAAATATCAAAAAACATGCGCTGAAAATTAGGAAAGGCAATAAATTGCTTTTTAATTTCATCAACCAATACATGGATGGGAAAATTCGCGTCTTTACCCTGATTAAAATACTTTCGCGCCTCAACACGTAATGGATCGGGTAAACGGAGCCTATTCATCACCTCGTTAGCTAATTCGATATCCTTTTCCCTGACCACACCTTTTGCTTTAGCGATGCGTCCAAGGCATGAGAATAAGCTAGCCACATAAAAAGAAATAGGTGTAAAAACCTCATTGGGGAAAATAGCCGAACGTATATGACCTTTACCAAAGTCATAAGAGCTAGCTCTGCCACTTGTGCTTGAGGCACCCCCTCCTTTAAAGATATCCTCCCAAGAGCCCTTGTTCGTAGGTCTTTCAGCATTTTGACGTGCTTTAAAAGAATTCCATAAAATCGACGCACCAATCGCCGCGATTAATCCAATAAAAAAACTATCGTAGCTATTTGCAAAATAGATGAAAATAAGAAAATAAACAATAAAACGCATTCTTGACTAGCACTTCCGATATAGAAAAAAGCTCATCCATAAGAAAATGGACAAGGTCTAAGCTTACATTTTACCTAAATTAAAAAAAACTAAGTTTAGACCAAGACTTTCTCTTAGCTTTATTACTTTCTTTATCTCTTTTAATCAAATCCTTTAAATACAAATGCTCATACGCTGCTTTGAGTTCATTAATAAAAGTTGAGGCTTTTTCTTCTGAATAAACTAAATACACCTGTTGTCTAGTACGTGTCAGGGCCACATAAAACAAACGCCTTTCTTCGGCATAAGGGTAACCTTCAGATTCGGGTAAATAACGCTCTACTAGTGGATCGTTACTCTTTTCTGAAGGAAAGCCAAACTCGCCCTGATTAACCTCAATTAACACCACATAATCAGCCTCATTACCCTTAACTCCATGCACTGTACCTTGTAGTATGTCTAATGATGGAAAACGCTCATTCAAACTTCGCATCTCAGTAACGCTCGGTAAAAAGTGGCGAAATCGTGACAAAATTAATACCGAGTTTTGTTTTGCTCCACAATCCTTGAGTATCACCTCGAGCACAGAAACTAACCATTGCTTTTGTGATATTTGCTCCAAAGGGCATAAAATGAGCGGATTTTTATGCCCTTTATGGCCAAAGAGACTTTTTCTGGACTGTAGCGGGTTTTGTAACACAAAACGACTCGACTCCCTACTTAGGGCCTCGCCAAAACGATAGGTATGACTCAATGCATAGCGCTGAGTTTGGCCAAAATATTGCTCAAAATGAGTGACAAAACGCAAATCCGAACCCGCAAAGCGATAAATGGCTTGCCAGTCATCACCTACGCAAAATAATCGAATATCTGGACGCTGCTCCCTTATTGCTTGAATTAAATCTGCACGATTAGCAGAAATGTCTTGGAACTCGTCAATCATCACTTCATCCCAAGGTACTTTAAATATCCCTGCGCGCACATACTCTGTTGCCATTACAATCATTTGCTCAAAATCAATGGTCCCTTTGCTCTTTAAATGTATTTGATAAGCCGACCAAATTGGCTCTAGAAGTGCATTAAAGAGTCGCCCATCAGCACCTAATAGCAACTCCAAATCAGGCCACTGCAACTCGTGTTTAAATAAAGGTAAATAGCGGCATAAATGCTCAATCAGCTCCTCGTGATGATAAGCGGAACGACCTAAACGTAAAGCAGTTCTCGGAGCTCTATAAGATTTCAAAGCTAGTTGGCACAACTCCATATATGTCTGTTCATAAAAAACCTCTAAGGAACTCTCCACAAAGAGCTCCAGTAGCGTAGTTTGATATTGACTATGTATAGCTAAGCGCTTTTGCCGTTCTTCTAATTGAGGTTGATCTAAGTCATTTTTACTAAGGGGATAAACTTCTAAGTAGATTTTCTCAGCAATTAAATAAAAACTAGGCCTATAAGACTCATATTTTGCCCATTGATGTGAATGTACATAATGTGGTTTATAAAAATAATCAATGTCTAATTGATAAAGTAAATTAGCACAAATTAACTCCGCCCTATTTTGCACATATTCATCGTTTAAACTACGTAATGAGGCGAAGCTTTTGTTGTTAATACTAGAAAAACTTAACCATTTAAAATAAGCCGATAAATAATATTCATGTTGAGCACATAATTTAAAAAAACATTGACGTATAAAGCGTGACAGAGCCTCAGAGTCACTAAGCTCAGTTAATTTTGGCGTTGAGCCATTAACCTGAGAAACAATATGTAAACCCAAACTATGGAAGGTACTAACCTCGACCCTAGCACTTAATTTAGGCAGCAAGTGCTCAATACGCTCTTGCATCTCAATCGCTGCTTTACGAGCAAAGGCTAACATCAATACCGTCGCATCCTCAAAATAGCCTACATCATATAAATAAGCCAAACGGGCAATTAATACACGTGTTTTACCTGTGCCTGCACCAGCTAAGACTAAACTCGACAATGCGTTGCTAGTGGCAGCTACGTGTTGCTCTGGGCTTAGTTCTGAAAGCACTTGATGGTATTGAGTTAGTGGCTTTGATAATGGCGTTGTAAGAGCTTTTGAGGCCGATTGCACCACCTTGTCTCCCTAATAAACTCAAAATGACTCATTGAGTTTAGCGAAGCAAATACTCCTTTTATAGTTAGGTGGATAAAAATCTCTAGCCTAAAAGGAAAAAAGCCTGTTTGTTACTCAAAACAAACAGGCTTTAAAAACTGCATTTATTAAATTTACTGAACAGGTCTACTTAAATCTTGTACTGGAGCACCACCTTGTTGTACTGGCTGTGGCACAGCTTCAGGAGTTGCTGGCACGGGAACAACCGCTGGAGCGCCTTCGGTATGTTGAATTACCTGACCACTAGGGCCAATTACTCTGGTTGTGGTTTGTTCTCTAGCGGTGCCTGCAGGAACTTCTTGTACATATAAGTTTTGCTGAGCGGCTTGCTCAGGAGTTACTGGAATGGTTGTCTCTGTAATACGTAAAGTTGGCTCTACGTACATGTCCTGTGATTTAGCCCAAGCCGAACGATTGTCAGGCTCTTGAGCAACTGCTACGCCACTTACCATCATACTAGATAAGGCTAAAAGTAATAATTTTTTCATTTGACATCTCCTCAGATTTAAAAGGATCTACTTATTTAACATATTAACTGATTTTAGCAAGGTTCAAAACTGATATCGGCAACTAAATGTTACTTGAGCGATTGCCACAGTCTAAAAGCAAGCAAAAAAATCTAATCTGCTCTTAAAGCATGTTACCCTATGATTTAAGTTTAACAACTGATAAAATCCAATTGTTTATCTAAGTTGATGGTTGGAGTTAACTCTTATGAATTTAAAAAAATTACTTTTAATCGCAATTCCTGTCATTTTATCGGCTTGTGCTACTAGCATCGATTTAAGCGACCACAACTCATATGGTCTGAAGTGCTCTGATAGCGCTACAACTACGCCTGACTGGGCCACATGTCAAAGCAATGCAGATAGAGTGTGCTCACCATTAAAAGCTACAAATATTAAGCAACACGCACCAACCGGCTCAGGCACTGTTGATGACGCTTATTTCATTAGCTTTAAGTGTTCTCAATAAAATAATTAGCTCCGATATTTAGCCTAAAAACAACAAAGGCGGTATGCATGATTTTTCATACTTACCGCCTTTTCATTGGGTCTATAAAAAAACCATTATCTACTTACTCTCGGTAGCGTGCTTAGCCATTGAATAACTTGTTGTTGTACTTGGTTATTTGCATCAGCAAAGGCATCGATTACTGCTTCATTAGATTTCGACTGAACTGGTGCAGTCGCACTAAAGAAGCGACTATTAGTTGATGTTCTCTTAGCGCTAGACTCTAAATCAACTAAATTCACATCGACACTAACCACAACTTGAGCTGGCTCCATCGTATAGTCAACTTGGAAGTCTTGGAGCTCACTAAGTAAAACATAATTACCTAATGATGTATCGTCATTAGTCACTGATTTATAAATACCAGCGCTACGAATCGCACGGATCAAGCTATCTCTAAAAACAACCGTACTGAGATCCTCCCAACGAATGCCATTCATAACCGCTAAACTACGTTCAGGCGTTAATACTGCCACTCGCTGAGTATTTAAATAATTACTGCTATAAGGAATAGCTACTCTTAAAACGTCCTGGTTGCTCGGTGCAGACTGTGCGTGCACTGGCAGTTGAGGCAACTGATAGACAGTTAGTTCTGGGCCTTTTGGTAAAATTGTGCAGGCAGATAAACACGCCATCAAAGTACCAGCTACAGCCAATCGAATCATTGATTTTCTTACCATGGCTTGTACTCCTCTACCTTATCACCTTTTAAAAACTCACCTGGACTATCTGAAAAATCTCTTAAAAAGTTATTAAACTGCTGCATACCACGTTTAAACTCATTTAGCGCAGGACCTACTTGATCTAAGCCCTCTAAGCCAGTGGCTAGTCTACCTTGAGAGTTAGCAACCATGACCTTAATATTATCCGACGCAGTTTTAATTGAAGCAAGCGCAGCCTCCATAGAATTTAAAGCCTTAGTACCATGTTCATTAAGTAGTTTATTGGCACTGGAATTAAAGTCTTTAAATAAGCTTATTGCCGCATTGGCATTGCCCATCAACTCATCTACCTCACGAATAACCGATTTTAAAGAGTCACCCTCATCAGCGACTGACGCTGTTATAGTCTCTACATTAGATAAAATCTGTGAAAAATGATCAATATTCTCATCATTTAATAGCATTTTAATGCGAATTAAGCTTTCACTAAGACTAGATGCTACACCCTCACCACTGGAAAATAGCTGAGAAAGAGGCGAAGGGGTTGCCCTAATGATTGGCCTATTATGAAATTCACCTTTTAAAACTGGTGAGTCTTTGGTACCACCAGAAAGCGCAATCACCGATTGACCCGTCACCCCCACTAAAGAAAGCATAGCTACTACGTCAGAATGAACTTGAACATCGGCATCAATTTTAATGTAGGCATTAACATAGTTAGGATTTGGCTGTAACTCTAAGCGTTCAACCTCACCTATTTTTAAACCACTGTATTCGACTGCACTACCAACCGATAAACCACTGATACTCTCATCAAATTGAACAATATAATATTGCCACTCTTTGTTGGTTGTAATCTTACCTAAAACAACGATGGCCACGATAATACCCACACTTACTAAAAGAGTGAATAAACCAATTAAAATGTGTCTTGCTCTTGGCTCCATAACTTACCTTTTTAAGACAATATTAGTAGGTGTGTGAAGCATATGCTGCTCGTCCACGAGGACCATTAAAGTACTCTTGAACCCACTCATTATCCACTTTCTTCACCTCATCAATAGGTGCAGAAATTAAAATCTTTTTATCTGATAATACGGCGATTTTGTCGCACGATGTATATAAAGTGTCCATATCATGCGTGACCAAAAAGATGGTTAAACCGAGCGCATCTCTAAGCGTTACGATTAGCTTATCAAAATTGGCTGCACTAATAGGGTCCAATCCTGCGGTTGGTTCATCTAAAAATAAAATAGCAGGATCTAGCGCTAAGGAACGCGCTAATGCAGCTCGTTTAATCATACCACCAGATAATTCTGATGGATAAATATCTGCTGCGTTTGGCGCTAATCCTACGAGAAAAAGCTTCATAAGCGCTAAATCCTCGGCCTCAGCCCTTGGCATACCGAGTTGCTCGATCAAAGGAAAAGCAATATTTTCTTTAACAGTTAGAGAGGAATAAAGCGCCCCATGCTGGAATAAAACGCCCATTTTTCTATCGACGATTTCACGCTCATGGCTGGAAATCTCTGAAAGAGTTTTGCCAAACACCGTGACTTTACCAGCAGCAGGTGTAATTAGCCCAACAATTGAACGCAATAAAACCGACTTACCAGCGCCAGAGCCACCAACAACCCCAAGAATATCGCCTTTATACACATCCAAATCGAGATTTTCATGTACTACATGCGTACCGAATTGATTACGCAAACCGCGCACCTCAATTACCACCTCATCAGCATTGCGCTCTGTTGTAGGCACTATTGCAGGTGTATTGGCCAGAATTGATTGTTGTAAGGCGTCACTCATAAACTACCACCCCATTTCCATAAAGAACATAGCCATTATTGCATCGATCAAAATCACTAAGAAAATACTATTAACTACACTATTGGTAGTGCGCTTACCAAGTGACTCGGCACTGCCCCGCACCTTAAAACCCTCTAAACAACCAGTAACTGCAACAACTAATGCGAAAATAGGCGCTTTGGACATACCCACTAAGAAGTGACGTAGACCCACTTTATCAATCAAAATCTCAATAAAGAGCGTTGGCGAAATATTTAACATAAAAATCGCCACCGCCATACCGCCTAAAATGCCTGAAACAGTAGCAATAAATGTCAGCAAAGGTACACTAATAAGTAATGCGGTTACTCGTGGTATAACCAGAATATCAATGGGGTTAACACCACTGACTTTTAAGGCATCAGTTTCTTCATTTAGGCGCATCGAGCCGATATGTGCGGTAAAGGCACTTGCAGTTCGACCAGCAATTAAAATTGCCGTCAATAACACGCCAAACTCACGCATAAAAGCGAAACCGATTAGGTGCACAGTAAAAATGGTGGCTCCAAACTGTTGCAAGACCGTAGCCCCTAAAAACGCAACAACTGCACCAACTAAGAAATTTAATAAAAATATAATGGGAACTGCTTGAAAACCACTTGCATCAATATGCGCAACAACCGATGTAAAACGCCACTTCCGAGGTTGCAGAAAATGTAGGAGCATACCCTCCATAACAGCACCTAAAAAAGATAACCAGCGAATTGTCTCATCTTTAAAGGCAATGGTCTTTTTGCCAAGTTCAGAAAGCCATTGTGCTATAGAGCTGTGCTGTTTAACCGTCTTTTTTTGTGCATCTGCTTCTTGAGAGCTTTGTAATACAACCAGCAATAAATTACGAAAAGCGACACTCATACTGGTGTCTTGTTGCAACACCAATTGTAGACGCTCTGCACCCAGCATTTTAATTAGCAAATAAGCACCATTAGTGTCCATTTGCTTAAGACCATCAAAATCTATGGTCTTAATATTAGGAAGTAACTGAATAAGCGTTTTTGTAATTTTTTTAAGCTCTTCAAGATTCGCTAGAACCCAATCACCAGTGATGGATAACTGATCGGGCGATTTGCGTTTGAAGAATGAGGAAGTAATATCCAAGCCCTTATCGCCTCAGTAGTTTAATTTGTGTATCAAATAAAAATCATCGCAAATTAACGCTTGCGATTGATAAAAAGCAAAATTTATATAATTGCTTGTTTAAATTAGCATTTTTTATAAAAAATAAAAAAGCATCTTGGCTGTCTTTAAAACAACCAAGATGCTTGATTATAAAGCTTTTAAAAAGTTTTACCAATTACTCGGTAGCTAAAGTTTTAGAGCCATCAGCATGCCACTTAAACACATCAAACACGAACTCTGTTAAGTCGCCCTGCTCGGTCCAGCTAATATCACCTAATACCGTAGATACTGTGTTAGCGTGTAACCAGTCAGCAACTTTTTCAGGGTCAGTTGATTTAGTTTCTTCCATACCCTTAAGAATTGCTTGAGTTGCAGCATAAGCAGTTAACTGGAACGCACCCGATGCATTACGACCCTTGTCTTTAAACGCTTTTACGATGTCGGCGTTTTCAGGACGGGCTGAGTAATCAGCTGGTAGGGTTAATAGCATACCCTCTACTGCATCACCAGCGATGGCGTTAACGTCTGGATTACCTACACCCTCAGGGCCCATAAATGGAGCTTCAAAGCCTAGTTCTCTTGCTTGGCGTAGTAATAGACCCATCTCAGGGTGATAACCACCGAAGTAAACAAAATCAACATCGCTAGAACGTAAGCTAGTTAAAACAGCTGAGTAGTCCGACTCACCAGCATTAACACCCTCAAACATGACGACCTTAATGCCTGCTTTTTCGGCTTCGTCTTTAACTGAAGCAGCGATACCCTGACCATAAGACTGCTTATCATGTAACACAGCTAAACGCTCAGGCTTAGCCACATTAATGATGTACTCAGCAGCTGCAGGGCCTTGTTGGTCATCACGACCAATAGAACGGAAAATGTAATGGAAATTTTTATCGTCAGTAATAACTGGGCCAGTACCAGATGGAGTAATAGTTACTACACCATGCTCGTCTAAAATGCTAGCAGCAGCCACAGTAGCGCCTGTACAAACAGGGCCCACGACAAATGAAATATTTTGGTTGATGATATTATTAGCCGCAATAGGACCTTGTTTAGGCTCACAGGCATCGTCTACACGTACGATCTCGAAGGTATTGCCATTAATGCCACCAGCGTCGTTAGCAGCTTCAATTGCTGTGCTCATACCCTCAAGTACCATGTCACCGTACTGGGTTAATGGACCAGTAACTGGACCAACGAAACCGATTTTAACTACATCTGCGTGTGCTGATGAGATACCAAACGATAAAGCTGCAGCAGCAAACAGCGCAGATAAACGGAAAGTTTTTTTCATAATGAGTCGTCCTTCAACAAAATTACTTAATTTGAACTACTAATGAATTTAAATCATTAGTAGCATACCCGACTAAACGGGGTTATTACACTCAGTAATTACCATTAATATACAGTTAAAGTACTGGTTTTGACCATTCTTCGCTAAAGTCTTTGTAATTCGGGCGCTCTTTTTGTGGAATAGCGGTTTTAGGCGTACCAATCGCAATAAAGCCCAAAAAACGATAATCTAAGGGGTCAAAACCCATCGCCATTTGGAATTCCTCGATATACGTTGCAATACCAGTGCTCCAAAACGCTCCATAACCCAAGAAATTACACGCATTTAAGATTTGAGTCATCGCAGCGCCTGTGGCTAAGTATTGCTCAATCTCATCAATTTTATGAGTGACTTGGTGATTAACCTGTGTTGCCACAGCAATAATTAAGGGAACCTCATAAAGCCAAGCTTTACTAGAAGCTAGCTTTTCTTCTGAAAATGGGTCATCAGAAGCCTGACGTAATTTATAAGATAAATCAGCAAATTCTTTAATCGCCTCTTTACCACGAATAATTTTAAAGCGCCAAGGACGAATTGCACCATGGTCAGGTGCAGTCATTGCAGCACTTAAAATCTTATCCAAATCTTCATCAGATGGACCTGGTCCATGAACTAGCTTCATTGAATTACGCTTTAAAAGCAAATCAAGTGCTGTTGCTGTATCTACCATAGGATTCTCCAATAAATCGTTAATTAATTTAGGCTTTTACTCTTAATAATGCCTTCATATCACGTACAGCTTTTTCCCAACCATCAAAAATAGACTGAGCTACAATCGCATGACCAATATTTAATTCACTAAAACCACCTAAGGCGACAATGTCTTGTACATTGGTGTAATGTAAACCATGGCCTGCATTAACCTTTAGACCTTGACCTAAGCCTGCAACCATACCAAGACGAATTCTTTCTAATTCCTTGGCGACTATCTCATCTTTTTGAGCTGCTTTATCGCTATCAGCTGGAATTTCAGTGGCTTGAGCATAATGACCTGTGTGAATTTCAATAACGGTAGCGCCAGTACGTGCTGCTGCCTCGATTTGCTGCTCTACCGGGTCAATAAAAATTGAAACACGAATACCTGCATCTTGTAGACGCTCAACTGCGTGCTTAACTTCATCAAAGTGACCCAAAACATCTAAACCACCCTCGGTGGTCAATTCCTCTGCACGCTCAGGCACTAAACACACATCATGTGGTTTAACATCTAAGGCAATATTGAGCATCTCATCGGTAATCGCACATTCTAAATTCATACGCGTTGTGAGTAAGGGACGCATTTTATATAAATCTGCATCTTGAATATGGCGACGATCAAATCGCAAATGCAAGGTAATTGCATCAGCCCCTGCTTGCTCCGCTAGTAAGGCAGCACGAATCGGGTCAGGATAAGCCACATTACGTTGCTGACGAAGAGTAGCCACATGATCAATATTTACACCTAAATCCATTATTACTCCAACAAAAACATTAAAATTTACAAGGTAAAAACCCAAGAAATTAATTATTCTTGGGTTTTATTGATAGTTATATTATGCACGAAAACAGAGCACTTATTAATTAAGTGTACTGCCTTGCCCTGTTTGTTCGCTTTGCAACTCAGTTGCTGTTACAGTGACTGGCGTCCAACCACCACCTAAGGCTTTATATAGCTCTAAGCGGTTTTGTAAAGACTGCAACCCTAGCTGTAAGAAACTTTGCTGAATATTGAATAGATTAATCTGTGCTTGTTGCACTTGTAAAAAACTATCAATACCCGCTTCATAACGCTGCTCAGACAAGTTTAAGCTCTGATAAGCAGCTGACTGTTGCGCTCGCAGCGCATCGAGTTGCTCTTTATAGCTTGCTTCACCTGCTAGTGCATCGGACACCTCACGGAAAGCATTTTGTATCGCTTTCTCATAGTCTAAAACAGCTATTTCTTTGCGAACTTCGGCCACATTTAAACTATTACGTAAAGCTCCTGCCGTAAAAATTGGCAAACTCAGCGTCGGATTAAAAGTCCAAGTCTCTGTTTGTCGTCCAAATAAATCACTAAACTGCGGGCTAATTGTGCCTAAAAGACCAGTTAAGGAAATGGTCGGGAAAAAAGCAGCGCGTGCAGCACCAATTTGCGCATTAGCTGATTTCAAACGATGCTCTGCCGCAATAATATCTGGGCGTCTTAACAATAAAGTAGAGGGTACACCCGCAGGGATACTATCTATTAAATTATTAGCTTCAAAAGGCACCGCAGCTGGTAAATTAGCCGGTTGCTGTTGCCCGATTAAGAGGTCAAGCGCATTGGATGCTAATTGCACTTGGCGATTAGCTGCTGCTAATGCCGCCTTAGCCCCTTCTAAAGTAGTGCGGGCCTGATTGAGCTCTAAACCTGAAGCAACGCCCGCCTGAAAGCGACGATTAACGAGATCATAACTGCGCTGATAGGCATCAATGGTTCGATGTGCTAAGTCTTGCGAGCTTTGTGCTGTACGCCAAGCAAAATAAGTTGAGCTGACTTGCCCAATCAACTCTAATTGCATACTTTTGCGCGCCTCATCGGTTGCTAGGTATTGCTCAAATGCAGCTTGACTTAAACTACGTTTTTT
>JAAZGT010000308.1 GCA_012511095.1 Alcaligenaceae bacterium | reverse complement strand
TGTTTGGCTTCTACGGCTAGAGCACCATGATAGACGTTGTAAAGTGTAGGGCGAATTAAATCATTCATCGCCGCATCAACAATGGCGAAGTTTTTAGTTTCACCATGTTTTAAAAAAAGTACTTCACTGACTAAGATGCCGCTATTGCCCACTAAAGAACGACCTGGCTCTAAGGCTAGCTGTACATCAGCATAACCACGCTCATTAAGCGCTTTTAGGGTCAAATTGATAAGATCACGAGGGTGAGGTATCTCCTCATCAAGGTAACGAATACCTAAGCCACCACCAATGTCTAAATGCTTTAGCTCAATGCCTTTTTCTCGCAGTTGATCCATTAATGTCAATAAGCGCTCAAGGGCATCAAGATAAGGGGTAAGCTCAGTGATTTGTGAGCCGATATGGCAATCTAAGCCTGTAATCTCAATGTGTGACAGGGTTTGAGCGTGCTCATAGGTTGCTAGAGCATCCTCCATCGCAATGCCAAATTTATTGCCTTTAAGGCCGGTAGAAATATAGGGGTGAGTTTTGGCGTCAACATCTGGGTTGATGCGTAAAGAAATCGCCGCCTTTTTGTTTTCTGCTAAAGCCACCTCTTGGATTAAGCTTAACTCAGGAATTGATTCAACATTAAAGCATTTAATCCCTGCATCAAGGGCGTTTTTGATTTCCCATGCTTGTTTGCCCACGCCTGAGAAAATAATTTTACCTGGCGCTGCGCCTGCTTTTAAGGCACGTGCTAATTCACCGCCAGAAACAATATCAAAGCCAGCACCCCATTGAGCAAATAGATTTAATATCGCTAAATTAGAATTTGCCTTCATGGCATAGCAAATTAAGACATCACGACCGTCGACAGCCTCTTGATAACGGTCCCAAGCAGCTTTTAGAGCAGCTTTGGAATAGATGAAGAGCGGGGTGCCGTGTTCTTTGGCTAGTTCTTTGATCGACAATTGCTCAACAAATAAGTTATTGTCTTTATAGTGAAAGTGAGGTGTACCAACGGGTGTGCGAGTAGTTAAATTTGCTAAGTTGTTTTGCATAATCGTAACAATAAATGAGTATAGAGGCTTAGTTGTTATAAATGTCGTTATTTAATAAAGCTTATTTGGCCTCGGCTGCTTCGGTGTCAGTTAATTGTGAGTCACGAAACTCTTGAGCGCGTTGGCGACCATACTCTAGACGAGCTTCACGGGCGGCTTTTTGCTCAGCTGTTTCATTTCTAAGGGCCTCTTTGCGGGCTTTGATACGAGCATCACGCTCGTCAAGTGTGCGTTGCTGCTCAGGCGATGCTAAGTAAAGTGGCATTTTTTGGCCACAAGCAGAAAGCAAAACGACAACAACAGCCGTTAATAGTAGTTTTTTTCGAGTAGTCACACCAGCCTCAAGGTCGTTCTTGGTTTGATTGAATAAATTAATTAACATGAATTCTAATAATCAGTAAATTATAAGGTGCTTTGTTATAGTATCGTAAAAGCATTCCCTATTTGAACCAATTGTTTTAGAAGATATACATTATGACAGAATCTGAATTCCTTGCCTTAGCAGATGCCATTTTGGCAGAAGTAGAAGATCAAGCAGAGGGTTGGTTTGATGATTTAGATTTAGACTTAGATACCACGCTTGATGGCCAGGTACTGACCATTGTCTTTAATCGCACCAACCATCTTGTTTTAAATAGCCAGTCACCTCTACAAGAAATGTGGTTAGCAGCTCCAAGTGGAGCATGGCATTATGGCTACAAAGA
>JAAZGT010000307.1 GCA_012511095.1 Alcaligenaceae bacterium | reverse complement strand
GTACCAGTTTTGTCAGTGGTACCAACCACCTCAAGTGGACCCTGAGGTATACCTTGGGCAAACTCAAGTTGATGGACTTTACCGTCACGGCGGATGGTTAAACGTAACCACTCAGATAGTGCGTTTACACAAGCTACACCAACACCGTGTAGACCACCCGATACCTTATAGCTGTTTTGGTCAAATTTACCACCAGCATGCAACTCCGTCATGACAATTTCAGCGGCACTACGCTGATGCTCGTCATGCTCCATCACATCGGTAGGAATACCGCGACCATTATCCACAACAGAAATGGAGCCGTCGGTATGAATGGTCACGACAATATCGTCACAGTGGCCAGCTAATGCCTCGTCAATCGAGTTATCGACCACCTCAAAGACCATATGATGTAAACCCGTACCGTCGGATGTATCACCAATATACATCCCTGGACGCTTACGAACAGCCTCTAGCCCTTTGAGGACTTGAATACTGCTTGCACCGTAGTCTTGGGTTTGAATATTTTCTGTGTTTTCACTCATAATTTTGCTTATTGATTAAATGCGCAATGGCATCACGACATACTTGAAATTTTCGTCGCTTAGTAAATTGATGATGACTGATGAACCTGCGGTCGGCTTAATAGATACCGAAATTTCCTCATCCTTGATCACAGACAGTACATCTAATAAATAGTTGACATTGAAACCAATTTCCAATGGTTCATAAGGATACTCAATTGTTAAGCTGTTAATCGCTTCCTCTTGATCCTGGTTATTTGAATAAATTTTTAATTGGTTGTCATTAAAATTCAGCTTAATACCGTGAAGACGGTCATTGGCTACTAAAATACGGCCACGCTGAAGGTTAGATTGAAATTCCTCGCGATTAATTGTCAAATGACGATCGTAATCCGTTGGAATCACGCGCTTATAATCAGGGAAACGACCCTCAATTAATTTTGAGACCAACACAATATCGCCAAAGGCAAAGCGAATTTGTGAATGCTTAGAATCCTTGTGCAAGCTAATATATACGGGCTCATCAGACTCATCTAATAAACGCTGTAACTCAATCACCGTTTTAGCAGGTAAAATCAACTGCTGCTCCTCAGTGACTGGCGTTTCAATGGCCTCAGACAAATGCGCTAAACGGTGCCCATCGGTCGCTACTGCACGCACCATATCAGGCTCTACCACCAATAAAATACCGTTTAAGTAGTAGCGAATATCCTGTTTAGCCATGGCGAAAGACACCATGTTAAATAAACGCTTAAGCGTCTTTTGGGGTAATACAAAGGTATTTTCTAACTCATCCGGATTGGTGTTGTCACGCCAAGCTTCTGGCTGCTCTACCGGAGGGAAATCCTCGCCGGGCATGGTTTGTAGGTTAAATCGGCTACGTCCACAAACCAACTGCAAGCGGTTGTCCTCGAGCGTAATATCAACAATACCGCCAGCAGGCAAAGCGCGTAAGACCTCTAGAAACTTGCGCGCTGATACGGTAACTAAAGCGGATTCATCGCCCACCCCGATATCTGCACTGGTACTAATTTCTACCTCGAGGTCGGTGGCGGTGAAATCGACACGGTTGCCAGTTTTTTTAATCAAAATATTGGCTAAAATCGGCATCGTACTTCTGCGCTCAACAATACCGATGACCGTATTTAGCGGCTTTATTAAAACTTCACTACTAGCCTTTAGTAATTGCATGACTTTCCCTTTGAATTATCCCTTTAGTGATTGCTCTAATACGCGTAGATGATGGTTTAGCTCTTGATCACGTATGCGCTCTTGGGTTATTTTTTTGACCGCGCTCAATACCGTACTATGATCTCGACCACCAAAAGAGTCCGCAATTTCGTTAAGACTCTTTTGAGTTAGCTCCTTAGCTAAATACATCGCTACGTGACGTGGCACAACAACAGTTCTGTGACGTCGTTTCGATTGCATATCCGAAACCTTGATTTTATAATATTCGGCGACGGTTTTCTGAATATTCTCAATTGTAATCTGTCCTATCGACGCGCTTAGCAAATCTTTAAGTGCACCGCGACAAAGTTCGACCGTTAACTCCTTATTGCCATAAAAACCCGCATAAGCGATTACCTTGGTTAAGGCACCCTCTAGCTCTCGTACATTACTACGTACATGCTTAGCAATAAAGAAAGCGGATTCATCTAATAACTTAAACTCGCGGTGATCCTCGGCCTTTTTGTGCAAAATAGCGACACGTAACTCTAACTCAGGTGGCTCAACACTCACTGCTAAGCCAGAATCGAATCGTGTCGTTAGACGCGGGTTCATATCTTGTAACTGACGAGGATAGGTATCAGAGCTAATCACAATCTGCTTATTATCGCGCACCATACGCTCAAACAAGTGGAAGAACTCTAATTGCGTACGCTCTTTACCACTAAAGAATTGAATATCGTCAATCAGTAAGAGATCTAGATTTAAATAATCGCGTTGCCAAGCGTCGTTAGTTTTACGCTTAATCGAATCGACCATGGTCGTAAAATACTCGTTAGCGTGAATATAACGCACACGTAAACTTGGGTTTTTGTGCAGAATGGCATTACCTATGGCGTGCATCACGTGCGTCTTACCTAAGCCCGTCGCCCCATAAATATAAAATGGGTTATAGCCCAGCTCATTACCCGAGTAATCATCAACAATCTTTTTCGCCGCCGTCACCACTAAGGCGTTAGAACGACCCTCGACTAAGCTTTCAAAGGTAAGCTCTTTAAGTAAATTAGATTTTTCATAAGCGCTTTGCGAATTGAGCTGAGCCACTAGAGCATCTTCGTCCATGCTCTCAATACTCACGGTCGGCATGGTAATTGGCTCATCCTCAGTGGACTCTAATCCAGACTCTTGGTAAAGCTCTTTTAGGGCACCAATCACCTCAGACAAATCAGAAGATGACTGCGCTAATTTATCAGCTGCGGCTTGGCTTTTCTCCCTTTTTGCTTGGGCGAGAACAGCTGCCTGACGAGCTAACTCAACGGCCTCTTGTAGTTTTGTTGATTTACCAGTGGCCTCGGTCGCTGCCTCGGTGGCCGACTCTAAGGCAATCGTCGCGGCACTCGGAACAGATTGCACCTCAGCAGCAGGTGCTGGCGGTTCAGGGGATCTTGGAGCCAAACGTGGCGCGCGCGATCCCGCTAATATAATATCTACCTGAATATCATCGCGTTTGTACCACTCCTCAGCAATGGCTTGGATACGGTCTGAGTAAGTTTCCCTGGCCCATTTTTGCTTAATTGGATTTTGAGCAGATAAGGATAATAAGCCCGAACTCTCGTCAAAAGACAAAAAGTCTAAGGGTTCAATCCATGCTCTTACTTGCTCTACAGGATACTCCTCGGCTAGTATAGAAAAGCAATGCGACCAAAAACCACTCATATAAATAACTACTCCAAACAATAGATCAAAACAATGTTCTATTTTACTATTCTATGGAAAAGTTATCCACAACGTGGATGAATTGTGGATAAACCGCTTAACTTATCCACAATTTCGATGTGTTTTCAACTTTTTGTGGTAAATAATGCTCTAGCCTATTGACTTTATTAGGGTTTTTTGTCATAATTTATGGTTTTCACTAATTTAGCTTTTAGGTATTAATTTATTGTGTGTTAATTAAATTCAAAAAAGATATAAAATCAATAAATTAATCGTCAATAAATTACGTGCCACACCAAATTTAATTATTTTTTAGGATTTTTGACATGAAACGTACATATCAACCTTCAGTTACTCGTCGTAAACGCACTCACGGTTTCCGTGTTCGCATGAAAACTAAAGCAGGTCGTGCAATTATCAACGCACGTCGCGCTAAAGGTCGTAAGCGTTTAGCTGTTTAATCATTGCTAATTTGCCCTATATACAATATTAAGCAATTTTCCTGTCATACCGTTTGGTGAATTGAGACTATTTACTCCTTAAATACGATCTCTGCAATAACAGGACCTAAAAGCAATGAGCGGCGCCACATTTCCTAAATCTGCGCGCCTACTGCGCCCCAGCGAGTTCAGCACTGCCCTTAGAGGTAGGCGAATTGGTCGAGGGGCGTTTTTTATGCTCAGTCGATATATCCACCACTCCTCTCCCGATAGCACCGCCCGATTAGGCTTAGTCATTGCTAAGCGCAATGCTCAACTAGCAAGTAGCCGCAATGCCATTAAGCGTGTCATTAGAGAGTCGTTCAGGGTGCGTCGCCATCAGCTACCGCCTGGTGATTATATTGTGCGACTTCACAAAAAAATTCCCGATTGCACTTTAACTGAGCTCAAAAAAATCACCCGTCAAGAGGTCGATAGCTTATTTGATTCAGTCAAATAGGAGTTTTTTACTTCTATGCTTAAAAAATTGCTAATACTACCCATCCGCTTTTATCAATATGTACTTAGTCCATGGATAGGTCAGTCGTGTCGCTTTACACCGACTTGCTCTAACTATATGATTGAGGCGATAGAAACTCACGGTGCTTTTAAGGGCTTATGGTTAGGTACCACAAGAATTTGCCGCTGCAATGGTTTTTTTAAAGGTGGCCACGATCCCGTACCACCTAAGAAATCCCGCTAAGGGATTTGGCATTTCTTAAATTAATAACTCTTTAGATATAGCAAAGGACTAATGTGGGTTAAACTGTTGTGTTCATTTTTGAAAGAACATTTTCTCACCGTTTTAGCAAGAAATAATAATGGATACTAGACGCACCATCCTCTGGATGATTTTTGTATTTTCTTTGTTCATGATTTGGAATAATTGGATGAGTTTCAATAGACCGCCAACCCTTCCTGTCTCAGAACAACAACTGCAAGACGCTCGTCAGCCCGATCTTGCCACACCAAACGCAATGCCTTCGGCGGCTACCCAAAGCGGTAATCAGCAAATTGCGAGCATGACTGACAGTGCAGATACACAAAATGCAACGCAAGAGGTTATTCATGTTAATACTGATACCTTTACCATTGCTTTTGATACCAAGGGCGCGCAAATTATTGGGGCTGAGCTCCACTTACGTCGCCCAGAGACGCCTGAGGTAGTTCATGACTTCGTTTTATTAGAACACGGTGCCAATACTTTTACCGTACAAAGCGGTCTAGTGGGCGAAGCAGGCAAAAACTTCCCAAACCAAAACACTAACTTCCGCATGGTTTCAACTGAAACCGAGATGACTGGTGACACATTACCAGTGGTTTTCGAAGCCGAAAGTGACGGTTTAAAGCTTACTCGTACCTACACATTCCATCGTGGTACATACAGAGTTGATGTTAACGATACCGTAAGTAATATTAGTGATCAGCCTCAAAGCCCTTCACTATACTTACAGATTACTCGTGACAATCATGACGCTCCTGGCGGTACTTATTTTTATAAGACCTTCCAAGGCTTTGCGATGTACACCGATGAAAATCGTTTCGAGAAAATCTCTTTCTCTGATATCGATAAAAATAATTTATCGCATGCAAGCCAAGCTAATGATGGCTGGATTAGTTTTATTCAGCACTTCTTTGTGACTGCCTGGGTGCCCGAAGACGGTAAAGAGCGTTTTTATAACATCCGTAAGGTCGCTAATAACCTTTACGCAATCAGCGCAATTGAGCCTTTAGGTACCATTCAACCAGGTGCAAACGTAAGCTCTAATGCTGTTTTATGGGCTGGTCCACAAGCTCAAGAAAGCCTTTCTGAGATTAACAGCAGTCTAGATTTAGTGGTTGACTATGGTTGGCTAACAATTATTGCTAAGCCAATGTTCAACTTCATGACTTGGTTATACTCATTTATCGGTAACTGGGGTTGGACTATTGTGGTTCTAACCGTCATCATTAAGATTGTGCTGTACCCTCTGTCAGCAGCAAGTTATCGCTCAATGGCGCGCATGAAAAACGTCGGTCCGCGTATGCAAGCCATTAAAGAGAAATATGGTGACGACCGCCAGAAAGTAAACCAGGCGATGATGGAGCTTTACCGCACTGAAAAGATTAACCCGCTCGGTGGTTGTTTACCGATTTTGCTACAAATCCCGATTTTCTTAACCTTATATCGTGTGATTTTAGCGAGCGTTGAACTACGTGGTGCTCCGTGGATCTTATGGATTCAAGACTTAGCAGTTGCTGACCCATACTTTATTTTACCGGCGATCATGACTGCAACCATGTTCTTACAGTTCAAATTGAACCCAACGCCACCAGATCCAATGCAAGCTCGTATCATGATGATCATGCCACTAGTTTTTGGTGCGATGATGTTCATGTTCCCGTCGGGTCTAGTACTTTACTGGGTAGTTAACAACATCTTATCGATTGCCCAACAGCAATACATTACTCGACGCCTTGCGCGCGCAGCTAATGATAGCTAGATGTAATTAATCCCAACTAGGGTTCTTAGAAAAAACCGGTTAATATTAATTTATTTTCCGGTTTTTCTTTGCTTAAATATCGTAATTTTTATAGCTAAAATTGATTAAAAACACATCAAATCAAGCGACGACTCAAAACCCATCGGTGGCCCAAGGCACCCGTGTGGGTTTTATCGCCATTGTCATTTTCGGCACCATCGCCCTACTTACCACTCTAACCCAAGGCGTTATTCCACCTTTCCAAATGATGGCAATGTGCTTTAGCATTGCCTTTATTTTGATCTGTTTACGTTGGATAAAAAATAAAGAAAATGGTTTTCGTTATATCAGGCAACCATTATTTTCTTGGATTATTGGGGTCGCAGGTCTCTTTGGATTTCACTTTTTCTACTTCAAAGGCATGAGTCTCGCCCCAGCGGTTGAGGTGAGTTTAATTACCTATTTATGGCCATTATTAATCGTCTTATTTAGTTCTTTTTTACCTGGAGAAAAGCTACGTTTTTACCACTTAATTGGGGCAGTTTTAGCGCTAGTTGGTTGCTGGATTTTAATCAGTGGCAAAGATGGTGGGACTGGTTTTGATTTGAATTATTTAACGGGTTATTTATGTGGTTTAGGGGCTGCGATTAGCTGGGGGCTATACTCCACATTAAGCCGTTTAGTACGTAATGTACCCACTGATGCTGTGGGCTGGTTTTGCTTTGCTACGGCGATTTTAGCTTTGATTTATCACTTATTTTTTGAAACCACAGTTTGGCCTGCAACGAGTTTGCAATGGATTGGCATTATCGGCTTAGGACTAGGACCAGTAGGTGCAGCCTTCTTTTTCTGGGATTATGGTGTTAAGTACGGCAATATCCAATTAGTGGGTACACTTGCCTATCTCACCCCGCTGATTTCTACTTTATTGTTGATTATCTTTGGTTATGCAGAGGCAAGTTTTTCAGTAATTGCATCGGGTCTATTGATTGTCAGTGGCTCAGTAGTAGCTTCTGGATTGTGGCTTAGATTGTTTAGAACCAACAAATAAAAAAGGAGCTTCATGCGAAGCCCCATTGTGGTTATTTCTCTTTAGGTGTGTGGTAGATCTTATCTTTATTCATCTTAGGAGTCCATGGTAAACCACTATTTTGCCAACCATTTTGAGTACGGAAACCCGCATGCTCGCCTTCTTTGATTGCACTACCTTGGAAGCCATTTACGACGTAGTAGGCATTAAGACCAGCTTCACGTAAAAAGTCAGCACTTGGCTTACCACGTTCACTACCAGAACGACACATCGTCACTACCTTAGTGTCTTCAGCTAAACCTCGCTCTTTAAGTGCGGCGCGAATTTCATCAACAAAATTGGGGTTTCTATACATGCGGAAAACGCCCTTTTCCTCATCGATACTGTAGCGATCCACAATCAGAAAGGGGATATTCAGATCCACCACATCAGTTTGTCCGATAAACATGATCTCTACAGGATCACGTACATCCACAAAGAGAATCGGCTCTTTATTTTCCTGCTTCATCTCATAAACCGCTTGTGGACTCATACCAATGTCATCGTTGGCGATGGCTGGGCTGGTTACCGCACCCAAAGCTAAACTTAATGCTATCAATAATTTTTTCACGATATCCATCCTCTTCTAATAGTTAATAACGCTAATTTATATTAGCTTAACCTAAATGATGGGGCAAGAAATGAAG
>JAAZGT010000306.1 GCA_012511095.1 Alcaligenaceae bacterium | reverse complement strand
TTTAATCTCGGTTTTTATATTTATCCTTCGGAGTATTTTTATAATGAAAAACGCACAAGATTTGCGCGTCGGTAACGTTGCCATGGTTGACGGTCAACCACTCGTAGTACAAAAAGCAGAATATAACAAATCAGGCCGTAACACTGCCGTAGTTAAGTTCAGATTTAGAAACCTCTTAACTGGCTCAGCGAGTGAGGCAGTTTACAAAGCTGATGAGCGTTTTGAAGTGGTTGTACTTGATAAAAAACCATGCACCTACTCTTATTTTGCAGAGCCAATGTACGTTTTTATGGATGAGGAGTACAACCAATACGAGGTTGAGCAAGACAGCATGGGTGAAGCGCTTCAAGTACTCGAAGAGGGTATGGAGGTTGAGGTTGTTTTCTACGACGATCGCCCTATTTCTGTTGAATTACCTAATAGCATTGTTCGTGAAATCGTGTACACTGAACCTGCGGTTAAAGGTGATACTTCTGGCAAAGTAATGAAACCTGCAAGAATTAACGACACCTTTGAAATTTCAGTACCAGCATTCTGTAATATCGGTGATAAAATCGAAATTGATACGCGTACTTGGGAATACCGTAACCGCGTTTAATTCTTAATCATAGGAGCCCCTCATGAGTGCCATTAATATTCTTCAAAGTATTTTAGGTAATATCAGTCGTAACACAGCCTACGGCAAAAGTTCAGGTAGTCAGGGGGGCTTAAGCGATTTAGGTAGCTTAGGCGGTCTTGCTGGCAATATCTTAGGTCAAATTCAAAGCGGTTTTGGCCGTACTGATAGCACAACCGCTGCAGCAGAGGGTCGCGCTCAAAGTGACTCTGATATCTTTTCAAAAAATGACCAAATTGCCTTAGGTGCTGGTGCACTAGCCGTACTCTTAGGCCGTCGTAACAATAACAAAATGGCTAAACTCGGTGGCTTAGCTGCGCTAGGCACGGTAGCATTTCGTGCTTATCAACGCTGGCAAGCGCAACAGCAAGGCGCTGTTAAAGTAGCTGATGCTGGCCCATGGTTTGCCGAAACGCCCGAAGGTCAAGACATTATGGCGCTAGACCAACAAGCACAAGAGCAAAGCAGTCGTGCTTTAATTGCTGCCATTATCATGGCAGCACGTGCCGATGGTCATATTGATGAAACCGAGCAAGCTTTTATTGAGGAGCAAACTCAACAGGCTGCTACAGCAGAAGAAAAAGCCTGGATCAACAGCTTATTTAATAGTCCTGTTGATCCTAAAGTGGTGAGTCAATATGTTGACTCACCTGCTCTTGCCACTCAAGTCTACACTTTAAGCCTAGCAGTAGTTGATGATTCTAATTTCATGGAGCGTAGCTATTTAGATGAGCTGGCTCGTCAATTAAAAATTAACGATGCCCTTAAAAATGAGCTAGAGAGCGAATTCCAAAAGCAAGTTGCTTAAGTACTAAATCAAATGAGCCCCATCACATTGATGGGGCTCATTTTGTTTTTAGCAATAAATTTATTTAGAGACCACGTGCAATAATTAAGCGTTGAATCTCACTCGTACCCTCATAAATCTGCGTAATACGCGCATCACGATAGTACTTTTGCACTAAGTAGTCTGATAAATAACCATAACCACCATGAATCTGTATTGCCTCGCTACAGAC
>JAAZGT010000305.1 GCA_012511095.1 Alcaligenaceae bacterium | reverse complement strand
TAAGGAGACAAAAACAACCACCCTTTATTTGTTGCTTTGAACATGCCCTAGTCCTCTAATCCTTATCAGTTCACTTACTAATCTTCTTGGGTAAAGCAGCACTCGCACGCTGTCGCAGTGGTTTTCTGAGCGCCTCTATTTGCGCTATGGAGACAGGCTCTATCTTAAATAACGCCATAAGCTCTTGCTCAAGACGCAACGCATAAACAACTTTCATAAAGTTCAGCAAAGTACCTTGGCCACTATGCTCAAGCTTCTTAATAGCAGACTCCGACACCCCACTGTGTAGAGCCAATTCCTTCTGAGTAGTATTTTGACGCAGTCGGTGCTCCCGCAGACGGGCACCTAGCTGAATCAGCATCTCTGATTCTGTTAAAAGCATAAGTTTCATATGAATTCTCCTGCCTTATTATAATAAAACAAGAGTCTCATATGAAGCTGTTACTTGCTTAAATCAGAACTAATAGGTTCATATAAAGCTCTTATTAAAATCCAAGTATATGTTATCTGTAATGCTAATTAATCATAAAACATCAGTTGCTATTAACTCATTACATAAGTACAAGCTATCTGCTAAAGTAACAGTCACATCATCAATCTCACCCTAGCTGCTTATGTACGAGTCTAAAAACGATCCGCTCTTGCCAAGGCACCACTTTAGAAGGCGCCTTGTACAGCATGTCTTTTATGCTTTATTAATATTATTGGTGACGCTAGCTATCGGTGTTATAGCTCATATCGCTTTAGAAGAAATCAGCTGGCATGATGCCTTCATCACGACGACATTTATCATCAGTGGACTTGGGACTCTGGTTATGCCGACAACGGTTGCCGGCAAAGTGTTTATTGCTATTTACAGCTTACTGGTTAATCTAGTGCTTATCGGAACCTTAGCTACAGTGCTCGCCCCCATCGCACATCGTTTGGCTCATAAGTTTCATTTGGATGACGACGACGATGATTGAGGGGGGTGAATGCTCAGAGTCGCCCCTCAGCAATTTTTTTGCTATCACCTTGCGTGAATTGATTCAACTGGTGTTGAACCTATAGCATTTGTATTAATTTTTATTGTTTTTTAAATACCATGTTATTTAAAATCTGAATTATTTACTCAAAGTAATTGGCTCAATTCCCTTTGATAGTAGTCTGAGATCTGTTTCTTCTTTTACCTTAAGGCATCTATTTCTGATCTCGTCAAAGCTCCTGAAGCCGACAAGGTAGTTGGCCTCGTTTGCTGTGAGCGCTTTAGTTTTGATCCCAAAGTGTTGTCTGATTTTGTCTTCATATCTTTGCTCCAATAAATTTATATATTTTTTAAGAGGTTTAAAATTTTTATCTCTACCGGCATTAACAAGGACGATGCTGCCTAATACTGTTCCTCTATTTAAGCGTATATAGTTTGCTAATTCTGCTAAAGTACCGCCCATATTCGTGACATCATCAACAAGAACATAGCTAGCTGACACAGTGTCTAAATTACTACGTCTATTGACTAAAGGTCTCTTAAAGCAATATAATACTCTACAACAACCCCCCCTTTCCTGCCCTACTATTGGGATTCATCAGGACTGGGGGCTATTATTTTGAGTTTGATAAAAACTCAAAATAAGCTTTAATTTCCTCCTCTGTAGCTCCCATCTGAGACAGCTCGAGAGTCCGTCTCGCTTCATATTGGTTATTTTTTTCTATTGGAAACTCATCTAACAACTGAAGAAATCGTCCGCCCCAAGTTGAGTTTGGATTAAAGGTTTTTACGTATTTATACATTAAACAAAAGATAACAAATGATTTGTTAATATTGGATTGTTTCCAACACTCATCTGACATCCCCTTAAGACTAGGCCTACCAATTATATTAGTATTCCACAACCTCGCGTGATGCGAAGACACATTCCGTATGTAGTTAAAAGCCCTCAGATGCGTTGCAATATGCTTCCCTACACTTTTATCAATATTTAAATTAGCCGCAATCCTGTCCTGATGCTTTGAATGTAAATAATCATAAATTTTTGATAAGGTACCAAAGTTCCACGTTTCCGCTACCACCCAAATGGGAATATCATGATACTCCTCTATATAATGAGTTATGGCTGCATTATTCGCTCGTTTAGCATCAGTAATAAGCACCTTATGCCTCACAAGCCAATCCTTATGCCCTTTTCGGTTATGAAACAAAACAGAAGACTTATGCGCTGTAGGACTTATACGGCCAAGGTAATTACAGACCTCTGCCCTAACCATCACTTCTATTCTTTCCAGTGCATCCATAGCAAGTAAGCGCAATTTTTTATCAAAAATATATAAATTGATCAATTCCTCAAATGTAGTACCTGGATAAAAGCTATTTCCCGTATTATCTGAAGAAAAATCACGAAAACAATACAAATAACCACTTAGACGATAATAGCCAATACTTGATAAATATCTTGCTGCTCTACCTTCATCATAAATACTCATTCCTCTACTAGTTAATAAAGCAATTTGTTCACTAATTGATAACCATGGTTTAACCGTTTTCTTAGACACTGCCAATTTAAATGACCACAAAAAACTTACTACTAATTAATTAACAAAAACGGCGCTCAAAGACTCATCGCCCCCTCACGCCGCTAACTCACTACTACTGAACAAATACTAATCTAAGGTAAATCCAAGCTTTACTGCCACTTGCCAATAGGCCACTTTGCCATCAACC
>JAAZGT010000304.1 GCA_012511095.1 Alcaligenaceae bacterium | reverse complement strand
TTTTGCCGCAGCCGAAGCTGCAGATCTTCACTTCCGTTCAAAAGCCATTTCATTTGTTCTAGCTGGTGGTGTTGCTGCAGCCATAATAGGACCTGTATTGGCACGTTTTGGTGGCACATTACTCAGTATCCAATACCTTGGTACTTTCTTACTTTTAGCTATGGTGACAGTGCTTGCCATTGGTACTTTATTGACCTTTAGGCCCTCTCCTATTAGCACAGTGCTAGACTCCACCACAGAGGAAACTAAACGTAGTTGGTTACAAATGATTATGCAGCCAACCTATCTTGTCGCCATGTTTGCTGCTGCCTCTGGACAAGGCATTATGATTCTTGGAATGACTGCTGCTCCTATTGCCATGACAAGCTATGGTCATGAACTCACTAGTACTGCACTAGTCATACAGCTGCACGTCTTAGGAATGTTCGTCCCCTCTTTTTTTACCGGTGCCCTGATCACACGCTTCGGCGTATTACAGATCATGTTTGCTGGTGCCATTTTGTTATTAGGACATATTTTGTTTGCCTTAAGTGGGGTAGGTTTTAGCTCTTTTGCTATCGCCTTAGTGCTATTAGGGGTAGGCTGGAATTTCCTTTTTATTGGCGGAACCACATTATTGACAACTACCTACACATCAGCAGAAAGGGCACGCGCTCAAGCCACTAATGATTTAGTGATATTTATCATTGGTTTTATAAGCTCATTTAGCAGTGGTGCGATTTTGCATGCCACTGACTGGCAAATGACCAATTTACTTTTACTCCCTTGGTTAGGCTTAACCGCATTAGCAATTTTATGGCTAGGTTTTAAAAATCGATTACTTACGACGTAGTCACACTATTGGTTAACAAAGTGTTTATCTTGAGCAATCTCAAAATCTTCAAATAAATCAATCATTTGTTTTGACGGCTCTATGGGCAAAACTTTACAATCAATTATGACCTGAGATTTTCTTGTCGTTACTAACCGCACGTAATACAGCAAGCGTCTCATTATATTTATTCAAGTTCGGAGCTTTTATGAAACCCATCAAAATAGCGCTGGCTGCTTGTTTATTAATCCCTACCGTTTTATGGCTGTTTGCTGATACTTTATGGCCTGAACCTTTAAACTACTTTTCATTTCGTCGAGGTTTTGTCCAATACAGCGGTGTTATATTGATTGCGGTAATGAGTATTGCCATGATGCTGGCACTACGACCGAAATGGCTAGAACCTCATCTTGACGGTCTAGATAAAATGTATCGACTTCATAAGTGGTTAGGCATTGTTGCCTTAATTGTGGGGGCGTTACACTGGTGGTGGGCTAAATTTTCCGATTGGATGCTCGAATGGGGCTGGATAAGTAGGCCTAGCCATGGACTAGGTAGCGGAAGAGGCCCAGGAGGTGGCACCGGTGGGGGTGGTGGACAGATACAGTCTGAACTACAGCAATGGCTAATCTCACAGCGCGACATCGCGGAATTCGTAGGCGAGTGGGGTTTTTATGTCGCTGTTATTCTGATCATATTAGCTTTAGTTAAACGTTTTAAATATCACCACTTTATCAGCACGCATCGAATACTAGCGATCACTTATTTACTATTTGTTTATCACTCACTGATTCTCATGCGATTTGACTATTGGACTCAACCAGTCGCTTGGTTTGTTGTCGTTTTAATGCTTGGTGGGACCTATGCCGCGATAATAGCTTTATTTAAAAAGATCGGTGCCAACCGTAAAGTAGCAGCTCAAGTGGAGGCGTTTGATTACTTCCCCGACTTGCAAATACTAGATATCTCAATTAAACTAGAAAAAGAATGGCCGGGTCATAAAGCGGGACAATTCGTATTTGTTCATTCCAACACACAAGAGCGTGCCCATCCTTACACCATTGCCTCTAGTTGGGACACCTTAAACCCTGAACTCAGATTAATCATTAAAGAATTAGGTGATCACACCAGTCGCTTATCTAAATGGGTAAAAGTGGGAACGCCTGTCTCTGTTGAAGGACCCTACGGTTGCTTTAACTTTGAAGATAAACAGCCTTGGCAAATCTGGGTTGGTGCGGGTATTGGAATTACGCCCTTTATCGCAAGAATGCAATACCTAAGCACACATTCTGATGGCAAACAAATTGTTCTTTTTCATCCCACAACCACATCTGACCCAGAAGCACTCAGTCACTTACAAACTTATGCGGATCGAGCTGGAGTTAAATTACATATAGTAATTGATGGTCGAGATCCATTGCTCACGGGTCAACGTATTCGCGAGCTGGTACCTGAATGGCCTTCATCAAGCATCTGGTTCTGTGGACCAGATGGTTTCGGTCAATCTTTGAAAAAAGACTTCAAGGCACATGGCCTAGCTGAGGAACATTTCAATCAAGAGTTATTTAATATGCGTTAAAGACCAAAGAGCTCAAACCCAAAGGCCCACTTCAATTTGAGGTTGGGTCCTTTGGTATAGCATCATTGAGATTAAAATACTTTAAGTCTTTAATAACTCCACATCTTTTATTTCTTCTATAGTTCTACAACCTGTTAAAGCCATAGTCACCTCTAACTCAGCTCTTAACAGGTGTAAAACATGCGCTACGCCACTGGCCCCAGCGGCAGCCATAGCATAAAGATAAGGTCTTCCTATCAATACTGCACTAGCTCCTAAAGCCAAAGCAACAAAAACATCTGAACCACGTCGGATTCCACCATCTACTAGGACAGGAATTCGCCCTGCCACTACCTCACAAACTCCACCCAAAACCTGAGCCGTTGGCGGCAGGATATCCAACACGCGCCCCCCGTGATTTGATACCACAATAGCTGCAGCACCCACTTCAATTGCTTTCTTAGCATCTAAGGGGTTCAATATGCCTTTTAAAACGACCGGTAATGGACA
>JAAZGT010000046.1 GCA_012511095.1 Alcaligenaceae bacterium | reverse complement strand
GTTTATTAAATCTTAATAAAGCCTTTTGTTGATAGCCCATGCGTCTACCTTGACCACCAGCCAAAATAATAGCGCCAAGTGAGGGAAGGGGGCTGATTAATTTTGCCATGACTCGGTGTGTTCTAAATCAGAGTCTTTCATTTCTACCCAATGTGCTTCACCGTCAACAAAATGCTCTTTTTTCCAAAATGGCGCTTGAGTTTTTAAGTAATCCATAATGAATTCATTGGCTTGGTAAGCCGCCTTGCGGTGTTCGCTTGCGGTTATCACTAAGACAATATTTTCACCTGCATTGATACGACCTACGCGATGGTAGACACGCACATAAAGAATAGGCCAACGCTCTTTAGCTTGGACTACGATCTTATCGATCTCTTGCTCGGTGACACCGGGAAAATACTCTAAAAACAAATGACTCAATGGTTTGTCGTGATCGTGACCACGAACTTGCCCAGTAAAACTGACTAGAGCGCCTGCATTGGTAGCTGCGTCCTCGGCCTTAGCCATTTCCTCGGCTAGATTAAAATCAGCTTCTTGGATTGTAATAGAGTGCATTTAGTTTAGCCTCCGGTGACGGGTGGTAAAAGAGCGACCTCGGCTTGGCTATCTACTTGAGCTGTGGTGTCGTGCACAATCTCACCATTAACCGCAACCTTGTAGACATTAGCAGCTGAGAGGGTGGATTGCCATGGTTCACCACGTTGTCTGAGATGATCTAATAACTCATTTACTGTGCCACCTTGCCACTCAATTTTCTCTGTAGACAAATCAAGTTCTTCGCGTAGCTTAGCCATATAATTAATAGTTAACATATCTATATTTGCTCTAAAAGCCGTTATAAAGGGTTAATTTAGCTTTTTCGACCGTATAAATGCTTTTTAGCTTCATCGGTCATTGGTTGACCTTGATCGGGGTTGTATTTAGGAATAATCGCATAAGCTGATTCAGTGGCTGGACGTGCTTTGATACGCTCAATCCAGGCCTGGATATTAGGATAATCATTTAAATCCACATCTTGACGCTCAGCATACAGAGCCCATGGATAACAAGCCATATCAGCAATGGTGTAATCATCACCAATAATGAATTTTTTACCCTCTAATTGCTTATTTAATACACCATATAAGCGACGTGATTCATTAACATAGCGATTAATAGCGTATGGAATCTTTTCATCGGCGTATTGATTAAAGTGATGGTTTTGACCAAGCATTGGACCAAAGCCACCCATTTGCCAATAGAGCCACTGTAATGCTGCATAACGTTTGGGGCCTGATTTGGCTAAAAACTTACCAGTCTTATCAGCTAGATATTCTAAGATAGCGCCAGATTCGAAAATCGCAATAGGATCACCACCACCAATAGGGTCATTATCTACAATGGCAGGAATACGGTTATTAGGAGCAATCTTTAGGAACTCAGGATCAAACTGATCGCCTTTGCCAATATTAATAGGATGGACTTTATACTCTAAGCCAGCTTCCTCGAGAAATAAGGTAATCTTGTGACCATTAGGTGTAGTCCAATAATAGAAATCGATCATAAAAACTCCTGAACATCATTTAGGGGTTATTAATAATGGTTCTATTGTAGCAAATAAGATATTCGATTTACGATAAGTATAAATAACTATTACGCATAATGTATATTATGTAAAGTACGATATTTATAAAGAATATAAACCTACTGATATCAATATCTACTCGATCGATTTTGAGCGATAGTTTGGAATCTGCAGCATAATAAGCCACTCCTATCGCTCTAAAGACGTTTAAATAAATGCTTTATTTTAAGATGGTACGTACGCGACCATTAGATTGACGACTAACACGTGCGTTTTTAATTTGAGGGCTACTCGTATCATTAAGTACTAAGAGATGCTCGCTGCTACTTTTACCAGTTAATGGATTAAGTGATAAACCGTTTTTGCGAATTTCATAGTGCAAATGTGGCCCAGTAGATAAACCCGTGTTGCCGCTATAAGCTACGACATCACCTTGATTAACCCAATCACCAACTTTGGCTTTAAATTTATCCAAATGCGCATAAACTGTACGATAAGTTGAATTATGCTTAATTACCAATAAATTGCCATAACCACCTTGATAACCTGCAAATACGACTTTGCCATGTTGGGCTGCTTTAACTGCAGTACCGATAGGCACGGCATAATCAATACCAGTGTGCATGCGCTGGGTTTGGGCAATGGGGTGAATGCGCCAACCATAATGCGAAGAGATGCGACCCCCTGCTACTGGTTTTTTATGAATATTAGCAAAGTTAATATCATCTCTATATTGATCACCGCACACACTGCTACGACATGAGCCTTTAAAAGCAACATCGTTATCGAGCTGTGGTAATGGTCCGAGATCGGAATCCACGTCTTTAGTCTGAGCAAAACTAAGACTACTAGCTAAAGCCATTGAAAAGACAATCAGGGATTTTAGAAAGGATTTAGGTATAAACATAGAAATGCAGATTTATTATGCACACAACACCCTTAATTATATTAAACTATGCCTTCTATAGACAAGTTTATTTACAAAGTTATGCAACTAAAACCCTTTAAAATCATAGCTTTATTGATTGCCCCCCTACTTTTGTCGGCGTGTATTCAAAAAGAGTATCCACAATCAACGAAAAACGAACTTCTTTCCTTGTGTATGGAAGGAATTATGTCTGATCAAACTCCGGTTTTAGATCCTAAACATAAAAAAGAGGATATTTCAAAAAACTTAGAGCTTTGTGAGTTCCGCTTAGTTAACTTTATGAAAAAAGTTAATTATGAGGATTTTGAACGCTATCAAACGAATCTTTACAAGAGTTTTGAGCGCGCATTTAGGCAAAAATACGTGTTAAAAGACGTGTATAACAATCTTTCAGATAATGATCAGCGCGTATTTGAAATGATTTCTAAAATCATGTTGGGCTTAGGTGATAAAGATGAAGCATAAACCCCTTAATTTCTCTCGATTTGTTGCTATTTCTGCTTTAATTTCGGCTATTTTAAGTCCAACAGCCATAGCCCAGAGTGAAGAAACGACCCAAAGCTATAGTGAACTAGATAGGCAGAAGGCCATTATTAGGTGTATGACGCTCGAATATGTAGGATTTTACCAAGAGCATCCTGCTGAAGCAGATGCAATGGACATATGTAATGCCCGTTTTCAGCGACTGACACAGGAAATCCCTTATGAGAATTATAAACAATGGGTTCTTGATACACCATACAGCCCCTATCCTGCTGCTGAAACCTCAGCCATTCAAGAACAATATAATCACATCATGTTTGGTATAGATTCACAAATACCTTTTATTGTTGAATAATTTTTTGCTATTGGATTTATAAATGAAAAAATTATTTGTTGCTGCATTTGCAGCTTTAAGCTTATCAGCCACGGCCCTACAGTCTGTACAGGCCTCTGATGAGTGGCCAAATAAAGAAATTCGCTTAATTGTACCCTTTGGACCAGGCTCTACCCCCGATCAAATTGCGCGCGTTGTGGCCGCCGAGGCTTCTAAGACATTAAAGCAAAGTATTGTGATTGAAAATCGATCAGGTGCTGGTGGTAATATTGGTACAGCTGCCATCGCTCGCGCTAAATCCGATGGCTATACCTTTGGCATTAGTATTAATGGTCCATTGGTTTATAACCAGTACTTATATAAAAATCTAGGTTATGACCCAGATAAAGATCTTTACCCTCTTACATTGGCCGTAACTCAACCTAATGTGATTGCAGTGACAACTGAAAGCGGCATTCAATCTTTAGAGGAATTGGCTGAACAAATTAAAAACAATCCTGATTCCATGAATTTCGCTATCCCAGGCACGGGTTCTGGTTCGCATCTAACTCAAGAGCTTTTCCTACAAGCGATTGGTGGAGAGGCAATGGCGATTCCTTATAACTCATCACCACAAGCTTTAAATTCATTAGTTGCAGGTGATACGCAATTTACGGCTTTAGCACCAATTGCATTAGTACCTTTAGCTACTGAGGGTCGTTTAAAATTGTTGGCACAAACTGGTGCTACACGTATTGAAGCATTGGCTGATGTGCCGACTATTAAAGAATCTGGTGTAGCTGATATCGAGGGTGCAGCTTGGTCAGGTTTTGTAATTTCTAATAAGGTCCCACAGAACATTAAAAAGCAATTACAAGAGGCACTTTTTGAAGCATTAAAACAGCCTAATGTTGTTGAAACCTTAAGAGCACAATATATGGAGCCAACCCCATCAACTCCTGAAGAGTTTAAGGCTTATATGCATGAAGAAAAAACCAAGTGGGAACCCCTGATTAAAAGCCTTAATCTAGAGCCTTAATGACATTTAACACCCCTAATTACCTAAATGTAGTTAGGGGATTTTTATTTAAAAGCTAGCAGTAAAACCGCCATCAATGGTTAAAATCTGACCATTTATATAAGAGGCAGCTTCAGAAGCAAAAAAAACTGCTGCACCAGCCAATTCGCTGGGCTCACCCCAACGCTTCATAGGCACTCGTACCACATGCTTAGCCTTTTCCTCTTCGGTACGCATCATCGAAACATTTCTTTCAGTGGCAAAAAAACCGGGTGCAATGCCGTTACTAGTTATGCCTTGTGCTGCATATTGAACAGCAAGGCTACGAACCATGCCCTCAAGACCCATTTTTGTCATTGGGTAAACAGAGTCTCCCGCCCTAGCTAAGGGCCCAGCAATAGATGGAATTGTAATAATACGACCCCAGCCTTTTTCAATCATCAAAGGTGTGATTTGTTGTGATAAATAAATAGCGGCTGTTAGGTTTTGATGCACCATAGAAAGTATTTCGTCTTGAGTAAAATCACTAAGTGACTTTCTATTACGAGCACCGATATTATTAATTAAAATATCGCAGCTACCATAAGTGCTTTTAATCTCACTTATTGCATCATCAATGGCAGCAAAATCTGTTAGGTCTGCACAAATATAGTTGATTGATAAGCCCTCGGTTGCAGCTTGCTTTTGTAAGGTTATTAAAGTAGCCTCATTGCGACCATTAATAATGACATTGGCGCCACTTTTAGCAAGTGCCATGGCCATAGCCCAACCTAAACCACTACTAGAGCCAGAAATTAAGGCGTTTTTACCATGAAGCTTGAAGTTGTTTAAAAATGAGGTCCTTATATCAGGCATAAGCGCTCGCTCTCTACTATAATATTTTTTAGATAAAATTCATTTAAGTTTACCTCTAAAAATTCGGTATTTAAGCGTAATCCATGAAATTAGACAAAAACAGCTCCCAACAAATAGAAAAATTGCTTATTGCGATCGCAAAAAAGCAGAGAAATGCATTGCAACATCTTTTTGATGCCGAGGCTGAGTCTATGATGGCTTTAGCTCGACAGTCTTTAATCCATGAGCAGTCGGCACAGCAAGTGTTAATTAAAACCTTTGTGGCCATCTGGGAAAATGCCGATGCCTACGAGCCAGAAATTGGTTCTGCCAAAGGTTGGCTCTATAGCGTCTTACGCTATCATATCCGACAGTATTATCACGAAAATTACCAAAACCACGCTCTAACGCTTGCTAAAGAACCAGCATTTAAGCCTATTGGTATCCATGAGGTTCAACAAGCGCTTCATCCTGATTTAAACACAGAGGATTCTTTTCACCATTATTTTGAGCAATTGACCGAGGAGCAGCAAAGCTCTTTGATAACTGTATATTTAAGCCCAGATGTGCAAGCAGTTTCTGCTACACGCATGGGGCTTTCTTTGGCTCGTCTCAAAGAGGATATCAGTATTGGATTACATCATTTAGTACGTTCTCTCCCCCACTTGCCAAAACATGAAGCTGGTATGGTGTTAGGTGAATATGTCTTAGGTGGTATGAGTGATAGTGAGCTTGGTCAGGTATATGAAATCATTGATAACACCGTAGATAGCACCCGTATTATCTTGTTGTGGGAAGAGTTATTTACGGAGTTTATTGCGCAATTGCAGCCTTGCTCCTTAGACCCAAGCCTATGGAAATCGATTAACAACAAGCTTAAAGAAATCCATCATCAAAAAAAGGAGCAAGAGCGTAAACAATACGATAGCTCTTATGAGGGTGAGTTAAACGAGGCTGATCTGGCGCTTCAAGAAAAAGCCCAGACCTTACGTAACGAAGGTAAGAAAATGCCTTTATCATTACGTTTGCATTTTCTGTGGCGTTCTATCAAGTTTTGGCAAGGTGTTGGTATAGCGAGTGCTTTATTAGCCTTAGTGGTATTGTTATGGCCTTCTTCTGGGAGCTCTTTACGCTGGGTTTCGGTACTAGTGGACCGATCGCCTAACCCAACTGCAGGTTGGACCATGAAAATTAGAGACAATGGTAAAGCAGTTATTACGCCTAATTATCAGCAAATTGGCCAATCAGGTCTCGACTTACAGCTATGGACTAGTACTGACAATGGTCATACCATGCGCTCGCTTAGTTTATTGAATGTCAGTACGGCCAATCAAATTGAGGCAGAACGGCTCGGTGAGATTCAACCTAATCAACGCTTTTATATTAGTTTGGAACCCAAGGGTGGAACCACTGCAAATAAACCAAGCGGTAGTATTCTGTTCCAAGGTCCAACCATTGATCTAAAAACGAAATAACGAGTCCATAGTTTTATGTATTTAGTTTACATCGTTTTATTACCGTTTATATCGTCATTTATTGCTGCTTTATTACCCCAAGATAGTCGTAATCGCGAGGCTTGGTTATCGGCACTCACCGGTCTAACGTGTTTTGTTTTAGTGGTTATGCAGACGCCACTCATAATGACTGGCACGGTGATCGAGGAGCGATATGATTGGATTCCCTCTTTAGATCTGAGCTTTACCTTTCGTATGGATGGTTTTGCTTATATTTTTGCCCTTTTAGTCTCGGGTATGGGGGCATTAATCTCATTGTACGCCCGATATTACATGGATCCTGCTGATCCAAGACCGCGTTTTTATGCCTTTTTTCAGATTTTCATGGGGGCAATGCTAGGTCTTGTTTTATCGGGTAATGTAATTCAAATGGTGATCTTCTGGGAGCTGACTAGTATGGCTTCCTTTATGTTGATTGCTTATTGGTATCACCGTGCCGATGCGCGTCGTGGTGCTCGCATGTCGTTGACTATTACGGCTACCGGTGGCTTTGCGTTATTAGCCTCGGTATTAATTATGGGCTATGTGGTTGGCAGCTATGATTTAGAAAATATCTTAAACTCTGG
>JAAZGT010000303.1 GCA_012511095.1 Alcaligenaceae bacterium | reverse complement strand
TGCTGATGCTCATCCATGCCAAGTAGTATGTTTTGCATTTTCTGTTGACCCGGTAATTCAAGTGCTACTTGGTACATCGTTTGAGTAAGCTCTGCCGCTTGCTCAAGTGATAGCTGAGAGCGCTCCTCCTTGAGCGCAGTTTCCAACGTTTTATATATACAGTATGCCGTAAATACAATACTGATATGAGCTCGTATTCTACTTTCTAAACGATGATATATTGGGCGTATTCGTAGATCAGTTTTCGACATCCTAAAGGCTTTTTCGATGTGCCAGAGTTGGCCATAGTGTTCAAGAAGCTCAGACTCTGTCAACTTCGTGTTAGTGATATAGCCCTTGAGGCCGTCCCACGCGCCATCCTGTTCATACTTCTGCATATCAATCTCGATTTTGACATCCCCATGCAGTCTCAGGTATTTGTTATAGCCTCGGTTATTCAGGCTTTGCTTGGTGAGTTGTCCTGAGCTCACCCGTTGTTTTAAACGTTCTAAACCTTTACGGCGGTTTTCCGAGTCGCGGTGAGCACGCTTGCTACTGTAATGAACCACTAATCGGTACGCACCTTTTTTAAAGCTTCTTAAGTCACCGTCTTCCCACGTCTGTTGAAGAATCTTCGCTTTTAATTGCTCTGTTTCTACTTTTAAGCGAGCACCTAAAATATACTCATAGCCTTTATCCACCAACTCTTGGATGTTCTTTGCCGACAGCAGACCGCTATCAGCAACTACAATGGGGCGACCGATATCAAACTTTGCACTCATGGCCTCCATAAACGGAATCAGCGTGTGCCCCTCGTATGTTTTGCCTTCGAAGATATCGTAGCCAATTGGGTAACCATTGGCGCCAACTAACAAGCCCAAATATATTTGTGGACGCTTGTGTTTACCGACCTTGGAGAAGCCCGTACGGCGCAAATCGTCTTCATCTTCCGTCTCGAAATGCAAGGTCGTCATGTTATAGAAAACCGCATGGATCACACCGTTTTGCATGCGTTGTGTGTGCTTAAACGCTATCTGCTCAATGAGCGACTTATGTTGACTCTCAAGACGATCTAAAAAGCGATACACCGCATCAATTTTAAGCGCTACGCCCTGATAGCGGCGTAGGTAATCGACTGTTTTAAGCTTACTTAATGGAAATGCGAGTCGAGCAAGGACTAGGTGACGAAACAAGTCATCCTTAACTTGGTTAAAACCAATAAAGTCGTAGATGCTCCCAAAGATCAACTCGGGACCGATGGTATGGATATTACTGTTATTGAGTGTCGAAATGGTCTCAATGAGCTGCTGTTCTTCCTCAGACATCAGCAATGACGGCTGATGTTTTAACTCATCCAGTTCTTCTTGTGCTTTACGTCTTAATGCATCAATTTCCGGACGCTCGGTGGCGCAACCGATGGTTTTAACTAGATGATTCTTGCCGTTTTCTTTGTTAAGTATTTGAATACTAACGGATCCTGACTTGTTTTTCTTTTCTCTAATGAACATGCTAATTCTCACGGGTCACCCAAAGGCACCCTTGATTTTAGCTTAAGTTATTGATTTATAAGAGAACACCTTGGGTGACCCGAAAAAAACGCTGAAGACAGGACAACAAGCGTAATTCGAACACAAATTTTCTCAAAGGGCGTTATTTTAATAACGCCCTTTTTTCTTGTCTAAAAAAATTGTGCGGACATGAAAAAGCCCATATAAAAGCTTTCACTCTTATATGGGCAAGGAGAATACCATGATTTGCGTTTTCACTACGACAGTGAACGTTACCTACAAAGCTCAACCCAAAGCCAGTCAAGTAACACGCTCCATCAAGGATTATTTTAAGATAACGGAAAATGAATTTTCTGTCAAGATACAAACCTTTTAGCTAACCTTATTTAGAGCTGAAATAACTAATCAACCAAGTCGAAAAAGCAATTAATACACCTAAACCAGCAACACTGATATTTAGCAGGTTCATTTTCTTCTCAGCCTTTTCACGATAGGCTGATTCCTTTTCTGAGTTTTCTAACTCTAAAAGAAAATGAACTGATTGAATCTTCTCAAACATCTCATGATTTTCGGCACAGACCCTGTATTTCTCATCAATACGTTGCCAAACAGTACGCATTACAGGGCTACTATACTTCACTGGTTGCATGAAAAAGTAATTCGCATTAAAGCGCACAAAGTCCTGATAAACAGCTCTTAAACGCTGTCGGTCACCTTGACCTACCAAACTTGGCTTAAGGCGCTCTTTTATAAGGTCCATGGCTTGTATATAAGCTTGTGCCAAAGCATGCAATAAGACATGACGTTGGAAGTTACCTACGGGACTATGATTTGATATGAAAAGCTCACCTCGACCATCGAGATAACCGCAGTGATATTCTGTTTCATAAAGATCCGCTAAACGGATTCCCGTCGCACTCCCTTTTAAGATTAATGATGCATTCAAAACTAAAGACTCGTCTACCGGACTGTTATTTCTGCGTCGTACAAAGAGCAATTGAGTTAAAGGTTTAAAATCTCTTGAGAAGCGATATTTGTCTAACTCAATCTCTAAGTTACTCGGATTATTAGCATTGACAAAGCGCACATAAATTTTTTGCTCTAATTCAGTATGAGTAAAAAATCTCAAATGCCAGTTTCCATTTTCGTCTTGCATAAAACGACTGCCATCACGCAAGCAATCACGTAAAAACGCAATTTTTTTATCTTCAATCCTTAACTCACTCAACTCTAAATGAGTCTCCCTATGACTTTTATCTAGGAAAATAGCTACCTTTTGCCAATAAACATCTTCCATTATTACTCTTGTCTCCTACTAGGTAAATTTATTATTAAAGATTAAACTATAGCAACTGACCATTTACCTAATATTAAAATTAAATTAGTTAAAAATAATTTAGCTTTGATTAATCTATTATTTTAGGAATATACTAAAGATTAGTGCTTACAATAGTAATTCCCTGTCACCGCGTAACACAAGGAGAAATCTTTTATGAGTGACCACAAAAAGGGACCTTTCAGCGCCATGGACCGTCGCTCGTTTCTGCAGTTTACAGCTGCTGCGACAGGTACTGCTGCATTAGGTCTTAAAACACAAGAG
>JAAZGT010000302.1 GCA_012511095.1 Alcaligenaceae bacterium | reverse complement strand
TACAACGACTAGTAATCAGCTAACCATCTCGAGTTGGAGTGCTCATGCCTTACTCGTATACAGAACGTAAACGTATTCGTAAGAGCTTCGCCAAGCGCGAAGACATTCAAAAAGTACCAAACCTTCTTGGAACACAGCTCAATTCATATGATTTGTTTTTGCAGCAAAATGTCCATCATAGTCAACGCAAAAATGAAGGTTTGCATGCCGCCTTTACTGGCATTTTCCCAATTGAAAGCAATAACGGTTACGCTCGTCTAGAGTTTGAAAGTTATCGCTTAGAAGCCCCTGTGTTTGACGTAAAAGAGTGTCAACTACGTGGCTTAACCTATGGCTCTCAATTATACGCCACGATCAACTTAGTGATTATGGATCGTGACGCTAGCAAGCCGACGGTTAAAGAAGTAAGAAAACAAGAAGTTTTCATGGGTGAAATTCCCCTAATGACTGATACCGGTTCCTTTGTTATTAATGGTACCGAGCGCGTTATCGTGTCTCAGTTACATCGTTCACCTGGTGTATTCTTTGAGCATGACCGCGGTAAAAACCAAAGCAGTGGTAAATTATTATTCTCTGCCCGCGTTATTCCTTATCGTGGTTCTTGGTTAGACTTTGAGTTTGACGGTAAAGATAATCTATACTTCCGTATTGACCGCCGTCGTAAAATGCCTGTGACTACTTTATTAAAAGCCATTGGCATGACCTCAGAGCAAATCCTTGAGGAATTCTTTGATTTCGATACCTTCGATCTTAAAGAAAGCGGTGCGCTAATGGAGTTTATTCCACAGCGCTGGCGTGGTGAGACTGCTCCATTTGATTTAGTCGATAAAGCAGGTAATGTCTTAGTTGAAAAAGATAAGCGTATTAACGCCAGACACCTACGTCAATTTGCCGAAGCAAACATGGAAAGCATTTTAGTTAATGATGAGTTCCTAGTTGGTCGCTTCTTAGCCAAAAATATTATTGATCCTGAAACCGGTGAGGTTTTAGCTGAAGCTAACGCAGAAATCACCGAGGCCTTATTAACAGCATTACGCACTGCTGGTGTCTCTGAGATCGAAACCCTATACATCAACGAATTAGAAAAGGGTCCATACATCTCTACGACTTTAAGTACGGATGATACCGCAGACGATAACGCTGCGCGTATTGCTATTTATCGTATGATGCGTCCAGGTGAGCCACCAACCGAAGAAGCGGTTGAGGCTTTATTCCAACGCTTATTCTACAGCGAAGATAGCTATGACTTATCTCGTGTAGGTCGTATGAAGGTTAATAGCCGCTTACACGGTACTGATAGTGCCGAAGGCGAATTAACTTTAACTAATGACGATATCCTAAAAACAATTAAAGTTTTAGTTGACCTACGTAACGGTATTGGCGAGATTGACGATATTGACCACTTAGGTAACCGTCGTGTTCGTTGTGTTGGCGAATTAGCTGAAAACCAATTCCGTGCTGGTTTAATTCGTGTTGAGCGTGCTGTTAAGGACCGCTTAGGTTCAGCTGAGTCTGATAACTTAATGCCTAACGACCTCATTAACTCGAAGCCTATTTCGGCTGCAGTTAAGGAGTTTTTTGGTTCTAACCAGTTATCTCAGTTTATGGACCAAACTAACCCATTATCAGAAATTACGCACAAACGCCGTGTTTCTGCTTTAGGTCAGGGTGGTTTAACGCGTGAACGTGCGGGCTTCGAGGTTCGTGACGTACACCCAACGCACTATGGTCGTGTTTGTCCAATTGAAACGCCAGAGGGTCCTAACATTGGTTTAATTAACTCAATGGCCCTTTACGCTAGTCTTAACAACTATGGTTTCTTAGAGACTCCATACCGTAAGGTTGTAAATTGCCAAGTAACTGATGAGATCGAATACTTATCAGCCATTAAAGAGGCAAACTACGTTATTGCTCAGGCTAACGCTGAATTAGACGAAGACCATCGCTTTACTGATGATCTGATTGCTTGTCGTGAAAATGGCGAGACCAT
>JAAZGT010000301.1 GCA_012511095.1 Alcaligenaceae bacterium | reverse complement strand
GCTTTTGTTCCAGCCACTAAAAACGCAAGAAACTATCAAAATACTGGAGGTGAGGCAGCTTACATCACAAGACGTTATATTTATGATGGTATCTTGCCCGTGGCCATGATTGATTACTCTCAAAACAATCTCGGCCAGCTCTACTATATCCACAGTGATGGTTCTGGACAACCTTTTATGCTGACCGATCAATCACAAAAGGTGGTATGGCTAGCAGACAATGAAGTCTTTGGACATAGTCGACCCATTATTGAAAATATCGAGTTTAATTTACGTTTACCTGGTCAATACTATGATGCCGAAAGCGGTTTACATCAAAATCTCTACCGTAACTACGATCCCATTGCAGGTCATTATCTAGAGCCTGATGTATTAGGCCCTGTGGGTAATAACGAAGTTTTCGGTTATGCCAATCAAAATCCTCGTCAATTTATAGACCCATTGGGTTTATATATGTTTGTATTTGACGGCACCACCAACACATCCGAATCACAAACTAATGCCTATAAGCTAGGTCAACTTTATAAAGAAACTGTTCATTATATTGAGGGTATTGGCACTCAAGAAGCTCAGGATAAAGTCGATGGCTTCATGACTGATTATCGACAACAAACTAATTTACATCATAAAGTATCAGAGTCACCACTAATACAACGTAGTTATGCCAACTCGCTCTTAGAGTGGGAAGTCCCAGAGCTTATTCCTAGCAGGACCGAAGATAAGTTATTTGCAGGTATGGCGCCCTATTTACTCAATATGCAGTGGTCACGTCTGATAGACGAGATGATTAAAGCAACCTCGCATGGCACAATATTAGACCAAAGCTTTGATATTGATTTAGCGGGTTTTTCTAGGGGTGCGGCTTTAGCTAGTATTTTTGCTAATAAAATAGCCCACTATACAGACAAAAATTACTTTCAATATAAAGCAAAATGGCTACCACTAGGACAACAAGATATTAAAGCTTGTGTTAATTTACGTTTTGTTGGCTTATTTGATACGGTTCATCAATTAGGCTTTTATGGCAATAACAACAAAAACTATGATTACACTGCAGCTCCAGCATGGAGTTTATATGCCCATGCAGTCGCTCTTAATGAACATCGTCTTATCATGCCTCTGACTCGCTTTAAGAATGAATACACAACTAATGTTGAAGAACATGGTTTTCTAGGTAGTCACTCAGATGTTGGTGGCGGTTTTTTCTCGCATGACTTAACAGCAAGAACCAACCCATACCCCGGTACCTATGGTGATTTATCTAAGATTCCATTAGCTTGGATATACGATAAAGCCAAAAGTGAGGATGTTCCTTTAAAAAGTTTAAATGAAATGAGTCAATGGCAACTTGATACAATCAAGAACCCTCTTCTTCATCTTTATAGTACAGATGATAGATATTTCTCCTCATCACCTTGGTTAAGGGAAGATAGAGATGTTTACTCAAGCGAAGGTAAATATCTAAGTAAGCAAACAAACTCAGAAGATTTAGGCTATTTAACGCGCTTTAAATACACTAGAGCGGTTGATTATAAAAACACATTTAGATTGCACCTCCCTTTTACTGAAGGCTACCCCTATGCTGTCGTGCGGGCACACGAGTATTTAAATTTTTTAGAAGATGCTATGGATTGGGAGTCTTCACTTAAAGTCATTGCGCTAGAACAGTAATAGTAGCCCTTCGTGTTATTATTACACTTTGATTTTTATAAGATTATTTTTTAACCCGATGTATTGTTGGTCACCTTATTTTTATAGG
>JAAZGT010000300.1 GCA_012511095.1 Alcaligenaceae bacterium | reverse complement strand
CCCTAGCATTGGATTTTAAAATAAAATCACCTTTGGGGTTGTGTTCTGGGTTGTCGACCATTAATAACCAAGCTTGAGCTGCGCCATTATCAATTGCATTAACATGGTCCATCGCTTCCAGAGGATTCCAGTCACACCAAACATCACCATTGAGGACTAAAAAAGCATAGTCACCTAATAGCGGCAGAGCCTTAACTATGCCGCCAGCTGTTTCAAGTGCATTGTCGCCCTCAGGAGAGTAAACGATATTGACTCCGAATTGGGAGCCGTTACCCAAATAATCCTCGATTTTTGAGCCTAGCCAAGCGTGATTAATAACAATATCGGTAATGCCAGCTGCTTGTAATCGCTCAATATGGTGAACGATCAGAGGTTTACCGCCAACCTCAAGCAAAGGCTTAGGTGTATGGTCGGTTAATGGGCGCATACGCTCACCGCGCCCAGCAGCTAATATCATTGCTTGGATCAAAAGGTGTACCCCGTTTCAATCGTGATGTTTTCTAATCGATCAAGAATTCGGGCAATAATTGCGAACTCATTATAGCGATTAGCGACTTGTCTAATATATGCGATAACACGTGGAATGTGATCCAGATAATGTGTTTTATTATCGCGAATAGCCAAACGTGCAAACACACCTAAGATGCGTAAATTACGCTGTAGACTCATCCATTCGTAATTACGATAGAAATCACCAAAGGCTTCAGGCACGGGTAGACCGGCAGCACGAGCTTTTTCCCAATAACGAATAGCCCAATCTAGTTGTTGAGGCTCTTCCCAAGTGGTGCGAGCATCCATTACTAATGAGGCTAAATCATAGGATAAAGGGCCATAAAGCGCATCTTGGAAATCAATGACCGCTGGGTTAGGATTTTGCTCATCGGCTTTAACTAACATTAAATTTGGTGAGTGGAAGTCTCGGTGTACAAAGACTTGAGGTTCTTGTGCATTAAACTCAGCTAGGCTATCTAAAGCAGGATAAAGGTGTTTTTTCTCGAATTCGGTGAGTTCATCTTCACAATGCTTTTCAACATACCACTCTTCAAATAGATCCATTTCCTCACGAAGACGTGGGGCATCGTAGGGCGGTAGATGTGAGGCCGGTGTTTGCTGCATTTTGACTAATACGTCAAGTGCATCACGATAAATTAATTGTAATTGAGCATCATCTAAGCCAGTTTGAATGGCTTGGTAATAGGTGATGTTACCTAAATCGGATTGCAATAAAAAACCGTGCTCTTCATTTTGCTCCAAAATCTTAGGTGTATTGATGCCATGTGATTCGAGTAGTTGAGCAATCTCTACAAAAACACTAATGTTTTCATGTGGTGGCGGAGCATCCATAATAATGAGTGTCTTGCCTAAAGCCTCACTATAAATACGATAATAACTTCTAAAACTAGCATCAGATGAAGCTGGTTTTAGGCTTTCAAAATCTAATTGATAGGTATCGGCATGTTGAGACAGCCATTGTTGTAATTGTTTTGAGCGTTCTGCGGTGATATTTAAGGCCATAAACTATAAATAAATGTATAAAGAGATAGAATTCAATGTTACTGAATCAGTTGCTATAAAATATAGCCTTTGTTTCAGTAAAATAGTATTAATTTTAGAGCATACTGAGCTTTTATGTTCTAGAGAGTCGCATATTTTAATTTAACTCAAGTTGATTTTCTTATCCCCAGTCCCATTGGAATAAATAGTGTTTAAACGCAGTGGTTTACTTCTTATTATCTTAGCGGTTTATGGCCAAGCACATGCGCAGGCTAACGGCTTACGAGTGCCGTTGTTCGAGAGTCCCATGTTGCAAGATATCAAGGTGCCACAAGATGATATTGTCACCCTTACAGATAGTGCCACACTTGATGTCACTGATAATACCAACATGTTTATCTTAGAGGGGGGCGCACAGGTTAGACGTTCAGACGCTATCTTAAAGGGTGATCGCATTATTTACGATCGAGCTGCTGCAAAGATGAGGGCCGAAGGCAATGCCCGTCTTTACCAAGAGGGCAATTTGTTTACTGGCGATGAGCTCGAATATAACGTTGACGCTGAGTCTGGCGAGTTTTTGGGGCCAGATTATTCATTTGCTAATGGTGGCTCAGGTCAGGCTGATTTTGCTGATATGCTCGATAAGAATCACATGCGTTTATTTAATGCGACGTATTCTTCATGTCCTTGCCCAGCGCCAGCTTGGTTTTTATCTGCTGATCAAGTTGATATTTATGATGATGAAAATAAGGGAATAGCACGCAACGCCACGGTTTATGTTGCTGATGTTCCCGTATTTTGGTCACCGTATTTTACCTTCCCAGTAAAACAAGAAAAACGGACAGGTTTCCTCACACCTACCTTTGGTTATTCATCACGTAGTGGTGCGGATATTACTGTGCCATACTTTATTAATGTGGCACCTAATTATGATATGACCTTGTATCCGCGCTGGTTATCTAAGCGTGGTCTTATGTTAGGTGGCGAGTTCCGCTATTTACGAGAGAACTACTCTGGTCAGATCACAGGAGCATATCTGCCTAAAGATAAAAAGTTTAACGATGAAAAACGATGGACTTATGGTATTTCTCATCATCATCGATTAGGCAATGTGCTTGGTTTTAATCTTGGATTAAATGTTAATTGGAATAAAGCCTCTGATGGTAATTATTTCCGTGATTTGGATACGATAGAAATTGATGAAGCTGATCGTACTTATTTAAATCAAAGCGCGGCTTTAACCTTTTCTGG
>JAAZGT010000299.1 GCA_012511095.1 Alcaligenaceae bacterium | reverse complement strand
GGGAGTTAGTTAAATTACCATTGTGTGTAAAGCAAATACCATAAGGGGCATTAACGTAAAAAGGTTGAGCCTCTTCGGTATCACTAGCCGTACCGCTAGCTGGATACCTCACTTGGCCAAGACCGCTATTACCTGGTAAAGAGCGCATATTACGAGTGCGGAATACGTCCCTAACTAAACCTTGTGCTTTATAAATATGGAACTGATTGTTTTGATAGGTTGCAATACCCGCGGCATCTTGACCGCGATGCTGCAAGAGCAACAAACCATCATAAAGCAATTGATTGACTGGTGAGCAACCGTGAATACCAATAACACCACACATGAAAAATACGCCTAAAAAATCAAAAAGAATGAGTAATTTTAAATCAAATTAATAAGGTAAATAAACAGCAATACCCTCAGGTAACCAAGTTTTAATTTGACGAATGGCATCAACCGCCATACGTGCATAACTTGACTCTACCCACCAAGCTTCTTGTGGGAGAGCACTCCAGCCAGCAATTAAGACCAAAATTAAAACAATGACTACGCCACGCAAAATACCAAATACAAAACCTAAGCCGCGGTCAGCTGAACCTAACCCCGTCACATCTAATAAAGCGGACAAGGTCTTATTTAATAAACCCAATAGCAATAAACTCGCTATAAATATTAAAAAATACGCTAACCCTTCGGTTAATACGGCTTGATCAATATAGCGTGACAAGGTGGGGATCAAACTTGGTCCCCACCAAACTGCTGCTAAAAAGCTAAGAATATAAGCTAAAAGTGAAAAGATTTCTTTTAGGAGACCTCGCATCAAACCTAACAAGCCCGATGCGAGAAGCACACCTAAAATTACATAGTCAAAGGCTGCCATAATTTAAGCAAAAGCACCAATATAACGATTAGTGACCCGTTACGAAACTATCACTAAAGTTTAAAGCACGTAAACGCGTTTGTGCTGCTTGAGCTGCTTCTTTACTAGAGAAAGGACCCACACGCAAACGGAATACTTGATTACCATTTACCGTGGCACTTTGAATATACGCATTAGAAACACCAGAACCTCTTAGACGATCGCGTTGTGCACGCGCATCGTTTGCTGAGCGATAAGACGCCACTTGCAAGCTATACTCACCAGAACCGCTGGCTGCAGGCGCTGGCGCTCTTTTAGGTGCTGGCGGTGTACGCCCCTCAAGAATAGCTAATGCACGGCTACCATCATCAGTACGCTTGCTTTCTGCGATTTGCTGTTTAGGCTTTTGAGCCTCGGCTTTTGCTGCTTGTTGCTTTTGTTGCTCAGCACGAGCTTGTTGTTGACGCGCCTCTTCGCGTGCTCTTGCTGCCTCTTGCTCAGCGCGTTCTCTTGCTGCTGCTTCATTTTGAGCAGCTAATGCGGCGGTTGACTCGGCAATCGATACATCAGAATCTACAAGGCCTTGGGCTGCATGATCTTCACCCTCTGGTAAATTCTCAGCGACAGCTAAAGGCATTTCTGCATCTTCGCCCTCTGCACCTATTGCGGTGGCTTCGGTACTCACTTCGGGAGACGTAGGAGTTTGTACGCCTGGAGAACTTTCGACCACTAAACCACTTTGACCAATGCTTGGGCCTGGCGCAATCAATGGTGCCGTCGTTTCGGTTGTGGTGGTGTCATCACTCGTTTTTAAAATCATTGGCAAAATAACAATTGCTGCCAATACTAAAATCACCGAACCAACTAAACGATTACGTGATTTCACGCGCTGCTCTCTTAGCTCACGCTCATTTTGATAACGTTGCTGCTGACTAGAGTTTGAGCGTCTTTGCTCATATTGTGCGCTTGGACGCTGATTTTTGCCTGAACCAAATAATGCCATAATTACTTTTAATCCTCAGATTAATTCGATGTTTGCAGATGCTCTAAAACATCTGCAACGGTTAAAAATGAACCAAAAACGACAATGCGATCTTCATCTTGACTGCGTGCCTTAGCTGCTTCAAAAGCAAGTCTTGGAGTATCAAACACCTCAACCTGAGGCAAACCGTCTTTGTCTTTAGGTATCAACCTGTTTATTTTATCAGCTAATTCTTGACCTGATACGCCGCGAGCACCTGTTAAGGTAGCACAATACCAATAATCAATAGATTTTGCTAGGCTTTTGATGACCTCATCGGCATCTTTATCATTTAGCATAGCGAAAACCGCCGTGGTATATGGGAAATATGACATCGCATGTAAATTATGCTGAAGCACAGCGGCAGCATGCGGGTTATGTGCAACATCTAGTACCGTTGTCGGTTGGCCGGGAAGGATCTGGAATCGACCCGGTAAATCAACCTGTAGCAAACCTTGACGTACTGATTGATTAGGCACAGGAACGGCCATTTTTAAAGCATCAATGGCGGCTAAAGCAGCGGCTGCATTAATTAATTGGTTTGCGCCTCTGAGCGATGGATAGGCAAGTGCATTTTTGCGCTGTGTTTTACCAATGAAATTCCATTGTAGTTGATCGCCATTGAAGTTAAAGTCACGACCAAATAATTGTAAATCAGCACCAATCTCAGCAGCATAGTCAATTAATGTTTGCGGTGGCTCTGGATCAGCACAAATAGCAGGTTTGTCTTTTCTGAAAATATGCGCTTTTTCCCAAGCAATCTTGTCGCGACTATCACCTAAGTAGCTGACATGGTCAATAGCAATAGAAGTGATTATCGAGCAATCAGCATCGATGATATTTACAGCATCTAAACGACCACCTAGACCCACCTCAAAAATAGCCACTTGGGTATTGCTCTCTTTAAAAAGCAAAATTGCAGCTAGGGTTGTATACTCAAAATAGCTAAGACTGATATCCCCTCTCACCTCTTCAATGCGTGCAAGTTGCTCAACGATCTGCTCATCAGTGGCCTGAAGACCATTTAAGCGAATACGTTCATTGAAATGAATTAAATGTGGTGAGGTATAAAGGCCAACTCGGTAACCGGCGGCCAAGTAAATCGACTCGAGCATGGCACAGGTCGAACCCTTGCCATTAGTGCCGCCAACCAAGATTTTAATACCATCCCAATCGGTATCAAGTCGAGCAGCTACCTGCTTAATACGCTCTAGACCTAAATCAATTTCCTGGCTATGAAGTTGCTCTAAATAGCTCAGCCAATCATTAAGAGAACTATTGGATGTGGGAATGTTATTCATTAATTAGCACTATAAAAATAAAACAAAAAAAGCGTAAGATGCATTTAATTGTTTAATTAAAGCATCTTACGCTTGCCTAAACAAAGCTATTTTAACGCTTTACAGGCGGTAAGTCAGTACAAACTCCATGTGCTGCCGCTGCAGCCATCCCCACTGACTCCCCAAGGGTTGGGTGCGG
>JAAZGT010000045.1 GCA_012511095.1 Alcaligenaceae bacterium | reverse complement strand
GTACGATTGTCTGGCACGGCCTCTCGACGTTGCTCTTGAATGGCTAGGTACTGAGATAAATAAGATGCTGCTTGCTTTAAATTACCCGCTTGATACTCTACCTGCGCACGAAAATACAGCAAATCAAAGTCCTCGGGATTAAGCTCATTCATTTTGGCCAATTCATCTAGGGCCATATCATACTTTTTATCGCGGGTCAGAACATGCGCATAAAACAAACGCACCGCACGCTGCGTTGGATTATTTTTAATATACTCACTAACTAAATGTAGGGCTTGAAAATTACGTGGTCCCTCGGATAGTTGCAATAAACGCATAGCGGCCATTGCCCCCACCTCGGGCGATAGTTTTTTATCATTAAGTGCTTTTAAAGCTTTGCGCCACGCCATGTTTTCATCACCGGCATACATCGCAAAATCAGATAAGAACATACTGATTAAAGCGGGTGAAACCCGACTTTGCTCGGCGACTAATTCTTGGAATATCTCTAAGGCCTTTTGTGGTCGGTTAAGACGGCGTAAAAACTCCGCTACCTCAGCTAAAGCAATTTCTGGCTCCGCTTGTTGCTTACTCAAACGACGCTTTAACTCCTTAGTTAGACCCGCATACTCACCAGCTTGTGCCGCCACAATTAAGTAATTCAGATGCGCTTCCTCGTTAGCATCATCGAGTTTACGCCACAAAGCAGCTGCTTCAAGTGACTGCTCTGGTTCATCAAGCAGTGAGTACAAGGCACTAGCCATTTTCGCCAGCTCCTTAGAACGCTGGGACTTAGCAATTTCTAGGGCAATAGGCCCTGCAATATCAAACTGACTTTCCTCAATTGCCAAATACATGATGGTGAGCTGATAAATATCCTCTACACTGACATAAGGTTTAAGCACGATCTCCCCCATCTCCTCCTCAGTCTGAAAAACCATATGAGGTGTGGTGATAGGAATAGCACTCAACTCCACCTCTTGTGTTGGCTTAGCAGTTGCCTGAGCGATGCCATGCACAGAAAGTGATAGAGTAAGAATCGTTATAACTTTTTTAAGCAAAAACAAAATTGCCTCAACCAAATAAATTAGTTTTTAAATAGTATGCCAGAATTACCTGAGGTGGAAACCACTCGCCGGGGACTTGCCCCCGCTATTGAGGGTCAGCGCCTTAAAAAGCTTAGCATTTATCAATATCAACTTCGTTGGCCCATTTTACCCGACTTAACTGAGCTTTTGAGCGATCAAATCTTAATAAAATGTGAACGTCGAGGTAAATACTTACTGCTCTACTTTGAAACGGGGGTATTGCTAGTGCATTTAGGGATGTCAGGTTCCATGCGTTTATGCCATAACGATGAGCTACTCCGCAAACACGATCATGTGGTTTGGGATTTTGGGCACATCACCGTGCGACTAAACGATCCACGCCGTTTTGGTGCGGTGGTTTGGCACCCTAATAGTGACGGCTCAGTCTTAGAGCACCGTCTATTACACCACCTCGGAGTCGAGCCCTTTAGTGAGGACTTTACTGTGGAGCATCTTTATCACGGTTTAAAAAAGAAGAAAAAAGCCATTAAAACCGCTCTTTTAGATGGTGATATTGTGGTGGGAGTGGGTAATATCTACGCCTCTGAGAGTCTATTTTTAGCTAATATCAATCCAAAAATTAGCGCCCAGTCTATTTCTAAAATGCGCGCAGAAAGACTCCATGCCGCTATTTTAAAAACCCTAACTAAGGCTCTAGAAAGTGGTGGTAGTACCCTAAGAGATTTCTTAAACGCTACTGGAGAGCCTGGCAGTTATTTTGAAATTCACGCTAATGTCTATGATCGCGAAAATCAAGCCTGCCATGTTTGTGGAACACCGATTAGAAAAATCGTGCAAAACCAACGCGCAACCTATTATTGCGTTAAGTGTCAACGACGTTAGTTTGGGTTATTTTTAAACAAGACATGAAAATGCCTACCATTGTGAACATGGTAGGCATTTATTTGTGCAACTAATTAAATAAAAATTTAGTAATTAGTAATCAAAATCGACACTATCAACCACTTTACCTGGGTTCATTAAACCTAGTGGGTCAAGAGCGCGTTTGATTTTGCGCATCACGGAGATTTCAACCTCGTCTTTGTAGTCAGGCAACATATCCTTTTTGAGTTGACCAATACCATGCTCAGCACTAATAGAGCCATCGTAATCCGTCACACTATCAAAGACAATCTTAAAGGCCTCGTCTTGCTTAGCTAGGAAGCCCTCTTCCTCGCCAATAGGAGCGCCGATGTTATAGTGTAAGTTACCATCACCCAAGTGACCAAAGATAATATGGCGCACACCAGGGAACCAAGATTGTAAAGCCGTATTGGTATCATCCACAAAAGGTGCGATTCTAGAAATAGGCACAGAAATATCATTTTTAATACCCTGACCTACAATAGCCTCAGCTAAAGGAATGCTCTCGCGCATATGCCATAAGTCATTAGCCTGTTGTAGTGACTCAGCTAATACAGCGTCTTGAATGATGTCGTCTTCGAAGGCGCTCTCAAGCACGCGCTGGAAAGTATCACGCGCTTGCTCCTCGCTATCGCTATCAGCCATTTGAATTAAGGCATACCAAGGGTAATCTAAACTTAAAGGCAATGTTTGCTCTGGGAAGCACTCATTAACAATCTTTAAGCAATAATCAGACATAAGCTCAAAGCCCTCAAGCTTAGAACCAAAGCCTTTACGTGCGTAATTCAGCATGTATAAGGCATCTTCGAGTGTCTCGAAGGCCACTAATGCTGTACACTCAGCCACTGGCTGCGGATATAGTTTTAAGGTGGCAGCAGTAATAATACCTAGGGTCCCCTCGCTACCTACATAGAGATTACGTAAATCGTAACCCGTGTTATCTTTGCGAAGACCGCGTAGACCGTTAAGGATCTCGCCCTCAGGAGTCACTACCTCAACACCTAAGACTAAATCGCGGGCGTTACCATAGCGTAAAACTTGGGTACCACCAGCGTTAGTTGCTAAGTTACCGCCAATTGTGCAACTACCCTCAGCACCAAGGCTTAAAGGAAATAGGCGATCTTGCTTAGCTGCAGCCTCTTGAACCTGCTGCAAAATACAGCCAGCCTGAACCGTGATGGTGTCATTAACCGTATCAACATTTAGAATATGATTTAGACGTGTCGTCAGAATCAGTACCGCATCACCCTTGTTGCTTGGTGTTGCGCCCCCGCATAGGCCAGTATTACCACCTTGGGTAACCATAGGTACCTCATAGCGAGCACATAGCTTAACCACCTCGGCGATTTCTTGCGTATTGGCTGGACGAACTACTGCTTGAGCTCGACCCGTAAAGCGGCCACGCCAGTCGGTTAAATACGGCGCTGCTTCATCTCCTTGTAACACGTGATCAGCGCCAACGATACTAATTAAATCATTGATTAAACTCATTATTGAACCTAAATAATAGATGAAATGCGGACTTATCCGAATGTGCTGTTATTATACTGCTTTAACCGTTTTATGTAGTGCTCTTTTAGCAAAGGTGATTTTGTGAAAGAAATTTTCGAACTGCCAAGTCAAGTTTATAAAGCTTATGATATTCGCGGCATTGTGCCAACTGAGTTAAATACACAATTTGCGCTTTTATTAGGTCGCGCCCTCGCTACCCAAGCAGTTAAACTTGGTATCACGCGCGCAGTGATTGGTTATGATGGTCGTCATAGCAGCCCCGACTTAGCTCAGGCCCTAGGCCAAGGCATGCGTAGCGAAGGCATTAACACCTTAGATATTGGCGTTGTTCCCACTCCTGTAGTCTATTATCAAGCAGCTGAACATGAAATTGGTTTAGCCGTTGCCATTACAGGTAGCCATAACCCGCCTGAGTACAACGGTTTTAAAATTATGCTCGATGGCCGTGCTATCTATGGCGAGGAAATTCACTCCTTACATGCTGATATGCAAGCCTTAATGGGTGTAGGAAGTGCTGCTGAACGTGATGAATCACAAGCGGGCAATGCCGAATCACGCAATGTGATTGATGAGTATATCGCTCGCATTACGGGCGATATCAAACTAAGCCGCCCCATGAAAATCGTCCTTGACTGCGGTAATGGTGTAGGTGGTGTAGCGGCTGCTCGTTTATTTAAAGACTTAGGTTGTGAGGTGGATGAGCTCTACTGCGAAGTGGATGGCAGCTTCCCTAACCATCACCCCGATCCAGCTGATCCAAAAAACCTCGAAGATATTATTCAACACCTTAAAGATACCGATTGTGAGCTTGGCTTAGCCTTTGATGGAGACGCTGACCGCTTAGGTGTAGTGACCAAAAATGGACAAATCATTTGGCCCGATCGTCAACTCATTTTATTTTTAAGAGATGTTTTAGAGCGAGTGCCTGGTGCCACCATTATTTATGATGTCAAATGTAGCCGCCATGTAGGCGAATCAATTAAAGCCGCAGGCGGTGTGCCTTTGATGTGGAAAACGGGGCACTCTCTAGTCAAAGCAAAAATGGCAGAGCTTAACTCCCCTTTAGCGGGTGAGATGAGCGGCCATATTTTCTTTAAAGAGCGTTGGTACGGTTTTGATGATGGCCTTTATGCCGGCGCGAGATTATTAGAAATTTTATCTCGGGTTGATGACCCCAACGCGGCTTTAGAGTCTTTACCACAAGATCTCTCTACACCTGAGCTAAAAATTGAAATGCAAGAGGGTGAACCCCATGCCTTTATTGAGCGTCTACAAAATGAAGGCAAGTTTCCTACAGCACAGAGCACCAATCAAATTGATGGGGTACGTGCCGAATACGCTGATGGTTTTGGTTTAGCTCGTGCCTCAAATACTACGCCAGTCGTCGTTTTACGCTTTGAAGCACAAAACACCGAAGCACTACACCGTATTAAAAATGAATTTAGAGAGGCTGTCTTAGGCTTAAGACCTGATCTTAATTTGCCGTTTTAATTAAGTCACGATAAAGGGCAACCTGCTTTTTAGCAATCACCCTTTCATCGAATTCCTCAAGCGCCAATTGATGACCTGCACGGCCCATTGATTGGCGCAACTCATCATCATCGCTTAGCTTGATAACGGCGCCATAAAGCGATTCAGCATTGCAAACATCCACCAAAAGACCCGTCACCCCTTGCTCAATGGCATCTCTACAACCAGGCACATCCGTTGTCACCACGGCACGACCGCAGGCAGCTGCTTCAACCAACGACTTTGGCAAACCCTCACGATAAGATGGCAAGGCAACAATATGCGATTCACTATAAAGCGTAGCGATATCAGATACCTCACCTAAATAACGAATATCATCTTGCCAATGACGTAAATCATTTTCGGTAATAGAAGCTGGATTACCAGGGTCGGGGCTACCGGCCAATTGCCACTGAATATCATCCCTACCTTTTTGCTTTGCAATACGAGCTGCTTTTACAAACTCGCGCACACCCTTATCCCGAAGTAGGCGCGCCGCCATTGTCACCACAAAAGGCGGTTTAAGGGGCTCCGGCACAAATCGATATTGCTCTAAATTAGCACCTGAACCACGAATTAATACCAACTGCTCATCTTTTAAGGATGTCATTTCTTGCAATAAGGCTCTATCCGTATTGTTTTGCACAATCACTCGGCTATTGGGGTGCGCCAAGGCGATACGATAGAGCAGTCGGGTAATCAAATTAACGAGATCGAATTTTCCGCGTGGTTTAGTAAATAAAAAACCCATACCCGAAATGGCATAAACAACGCTAGGAACACGTGCTAAACGCGCAGCTATGCCACCGTATAGCACAGGTTTAATGGTAACCAAGTGCACAACATCCGGTTTAACTTTTTTAAAAATCTTATAAAGTGCACCGATAGTACCCAACTCTTGTAATGGGTTCATGCCACTGCGATGCATTGGCAAAATCACATGCTCAAAACCATAGTTTTTAATTGTTTGAACATCGGCACCTTCCATGGTGGAGATAACCACCTCATAGCCTTGTGCCTTAGCCTCTTGAGCGATATTCAAGCGGTGCGACAGAAAAAAAGCGGGGTTATTTACAACCATTAATAATTTTTTCATTGGTAGCACTCGTTATTTTTCTAAGGCTTCACGCCAAACCCGCTCATAAGCGTGGACCATCTTGTCTAGGCTAAAATTATCTAAGACGCGTTGACGACACTGTAATTTAAAATCGACTGCTTGCTCCGTGCTTAGAAAATCAAGAGCAGTCGCAATTGCATCAGCTAAGGCATCGGAGTTTTGAGCAGGCACAACCCAACCATAGTCGCCCACAATAAAGGCGGCATCGCCCACATCGGTCACCACATTGGGGACCCCGCACGCCATGGCCTCAGCCACCACATTAGGAAAACCTTCGGCCATACTAGAGAG
>JAAZGT010000044.1 GCA_012511095.1 Alcaligenaceae bacterium | reverse complement strand
CTCCTCATCGACTTTGTCAGTTTCTGATTCGCTTGTATCTAGCGCATCTGCCTCGGCCTCTAAAGCTTGAATAGCCTCTTCGCTAAGCTCATCCTCATCATCGTATTCGACATCGATAAACTCATCTTCAGGAAGAGCTGAATCAATTAACTCCTCGTGAATATCACGTGCTTCGTGAGCTTTTTCTAGGGCTAATTCAATCACCCCCTTAACACCATCACCATGGGCTGAAGAGATTTGATAAGGCTCACCTAAACCAAGCTCATAGAACTCGGCTGCAGCTTGACCAGGTTGCATACCCTCAGCCTTATTAACTGCAAGCACTACGGGGCGACCAATACGGCGAATTTTTACCGCAATATCGTGATCGTGGCTATTAATACCAGCACGCGCATCAACTAAAAAAATTACGACATCTGATTCGACAATGGCTTGCTCTGTTTGTCTTGCCATCTCTACCAAAATACCGCTCTTTGTCTCAGGCTCAAATCCCCCAGTATCTACCACCAAATAAGGTGAGTCACCGACGCGACCCTCACCATAGTGACGGTCACGGGTAAGGCCTGGAAAATCAGCCACAATCGCATCTCGCGTGCGAGTCAAGCGATTAAATAAAGTGGATTTACCTACGTTGGGACGACCAACAATAGCAACTACAGGTTTAAACTTTGAACTCACTGAGCACCTAGCATAACTAATTTACCCCCGCCCGTTTGTACTAAAACGCCGTAAGGAGTAACAATTAAAGGTGACTTAATAGCACGGCTATCGCCTACTGACATGCGACCTTGAATTTGACCGATATTAGGATCAAAGAAGTGCATATAACCTTGGTAGTCACCCACATAAATTTTATTATTGAAATACACCGGATTACTTAGACCACGGTTACGTAAAACATCGTCTTGCCAAATGATTTCACCATTATCGCTATTAAAAGCGGTTAATTCGCCGTGCATCCCTGAAGCATAAACACGATTAGGACTAGCACCTAAGCCTACAGAACTAGAAAATCTGCGAGTCCATTTTAATTGTGGAGCTGCTTGTGCGGTACCACCACGGTAGCATAGAACTGCACCCTGATAACTCGTGGCACACATCGCATCATCGACCTGTATAGGCTGTCCTACTACATCAATAACAGAGTCTAAATCAGTAGCCCCCATGGCGTCGCTCATTTTAATATCCCAAAGCGGACGACCATTGTCTGTTTGAATAGCGACTAGACGACCCACAGGCAATGGCACGATAACAAAACCGTTACCAGGCACCATAGCAGTATCTGTTTTAAGAGCAAGTGGTGCGCTAGTACGCATATAAGACCACTGTAACTCACCTGTACGCTTGTCAAGTCCTTGTACACGGAAATCATCGTTACGGACCACAACCATTTCGCCACTAATTACAGGCGGAGTTGAGCTTCTTGTCGATGAACGAGTTTCCCATAACTGGTTGCCAGTTGCAGCGTCTAGAGTGACTACACGACCATCACGAGTAGTTACCACCACAACCTGACCATCAGTACCTACACCAGCACTTAACTCGCCATCAACCCGAGCACTCCAACGTATAGCACCATTAGAAAGTGCTAAACGTGAAACTTGGCCATTAGGTGTGGCTGCAAAAACATCATCTCCAACCACCACAGGAGTAAAGCCATAGTCGCCAGATGAACCGATGGACTGCGACCAAACTACATGGCCTTGAGCTGTTTGCTCATATGTTGTTAGGTCAACCGGATCAAAGCTGCTCTCAGACTGAAATAATGAGCAGGCACCTAAGCTAGCAGCTGTTAAAGCTGCCAGAGCGAATAATCGTGTTGATCTGAATTTAGCTTTGAGGTTGGTCATTTACCCCTCCTAGGACATTTAGCTTGAATTGCATCGTTTGAATAAACTCACTGCTCACACCAACTGTTTGTGCTGCTTGTAACCATTGCTTGGATGCATTATTAATATCGCCTTGGGCAAAATAAACATCACCGCGTTTATCAGCAAACAATGCCGCATAACCAGCGAGCTCTTGATTTAACAGAGCTAGTGCTGCGTCGAATTTCTCTTGATCTGTATAGAGTGTGGCTAACTGTAATTTAGCGGCACCCTCTAATTCAGGATAACTTTTAGTATTATCTAAAACACGCTGCAACTCAGCCTCAGCTTGGGTGTAATTTTGCTGCTCAGAATAAGCACGCGCCGCTAAAAGAGCGCCTCTACCAGCGTAGATATTGCCATTGTATTTGTCTTGTAAAATCTGGTTAGCCTCTTGCAGACGACGCAATGAACCCTCGTCAGTCATTTGATAGCTATTTTCAACAATTTCATAATAGCCTAAGGCATTGCGTGTTTGATCAGCCTGATACCAATTCCAAGCATACCAACCCAAAATAGCCAATAAAATAGCAAGGACTATACCGCTAATTAAGTTACCCCACTGATCCCACCACGCTTTGAGTTGGTCAATTTTTTCCTGTTCTTCTAAGTCAAAAGCCATGCTTTGCTACATCCTTTCTGATAAAACTTGGATTAAATCGGTTTGAGCTACTTCAAACTGATTTTCAATAGTACCATTTTCTGATTCTCGTAACGGTTTAACCGCCACTTTACCTTGCTCTAATTCTTGTTCACCAATCACAAT
>JAAZGT010000298.1 GCA_012511095.1 Alcaligenaceae bacterium | reverse complement strand
TTACTGTAACATAGCTATAAAACTTAGTATTATAAACGATACAAAAATTCAGGATAAAGTCAGTATCTAATCACTGTGCTGCGCTAAAATACTCTGTTTTTAAACTAAAAAATCTTTATTAAAATTAATTGCGGAATTTTTAAAGCGTGCGTCTAACCCAAATCAAATTAGCTGGTTTTAAATCATTTGTGGATCCCACAACAATTCCTGTGCCCAGTCAGTTGGTAGGGATTGTGGGGCCTAATGGTTGTGGCAAATCGAATATAATTGATGCTGTGCGTTGGGTGCTTGGTGAAACCAGGGCCTCTGAGTTACGTGGCGAGTCAATGCAAGACGTTATTTTTAACGGTTCTGATCAGCGCCGAGCGGCTGGGCGAGCCTCTGTTGAGTTGGTCTTTGATAATGCCGAGGGCCGTGCCATGGGGCAGTGGAGCGTATTTAGCGAAATCTCTGTGCGCCGTATTCTGACCCGTGATGGTAATAGTAGCTACTATATTAATAACCAACAGGTGCGCAGACGTGATATTCATGACCTTTTCTTAGGTACTGGTTTGGGCTCTCGTGGTTATGCCATTATTGGTCAAGGCATGATTAATCGCTTGATTGAGGCAAGGCCCGAAGAGCTTCGTACTTATTTAGAGGAAGCGGCTGGTGTGTCGCGCTATAAAGAGCGTCGCCGTGAAACTGAAAATCGTTTAGAGGATACGCGAGAAAACCTAACTCGGGTTGAGGATATTTTAAGTGAGCTCGAAAATCAACTGAGACGTTTAGAGTCCCAAGCTGAGGTAGCTACAAAATATAGACAATTACAAGCAGAGGGCGAGCAAAAGCAATATGCTTTTTGGTATTTAAAAGAGCAAAGTGCAATCGAAGCTCAAAGCGCTAAAAATGCCCAACGTGAAAAAGCTCAACATGATTTAGAGGAAGCTTTAGCCTCTTTTAGACAAATTGAAAAGGAGCTAGAGTATCGTCGGCAGGCACATTATCAAGCAAGTGATGCTTTGCACAAGGCCCAAAGCGAGGTCTATGAGCATAATACCCAAGTGGCTAGTTTAGAAGCTGAAATCCGCCATGTGACTGATTCACGTCAGCGTCTACAGAGCAATAAAAGTCGTTTGCAACAACAAATCGAAGAATGGCAAGCGCAATTTGAGCATTGCTCGACGCAATTACAAGAAATTGATATGCAACTCGAAGAGGCAGCAGCGCGCTACGAGGAAAGTCAGGCTCGTTTAGAACAGGTGCAACTCCATTTACCTGATATTGAGGAAAGGGTCGCTCAAATGGACCGTGATAAGGAGCAGTTACGTAGCGAATTATCACGTTTAGAGCAAAAACAGGCCTTAACTCAACAACAAAAAAATGATGCGGAGCGCCAATTATCACAAATGCTAAGTCGTCGCGAACGTTTGCAGCAAGAGCAATCGGCGATGAGCATACCAGATCATTCAAAATTAGAAAACCTCGCGGCTGAGCGTGAGAACTCTGCACATCAACTCGAAGAAGCGCAGGCACAACTCATTGAAATTGAAGAGTGTCTACCAGCTTATGATGAGGCGCGACAACAGGCAGCTAAACAGCTACAACAAGCTCAACAAGTGGTATCTCGCTTAGAAGCACGTCTTGAGGCATTAGAAAAGCTACAAAGCGATGTGATGCAAAATAATGAGCTTGAACCATGGTTGAAAAAGCATGATTTGGCAGGTCTGTCACGTCTTTGGCAAAAAATACACATTGAGATGGGTTGGGAAGTAGCCTTAGAGTCTGTGTTAAGAGAGCGCTTAAGTGCTTTAGAGATACCCTCATTAGACGCCGTGGGTCTACTTGCTACAGATACGCCACCTGCGCGTTTAGCGCTTTATCAAAAGCCAAGCGCATTACCGTTGCCAGAAGAAAAAGCGAGTCTTAAACCCTTATTAAATTTAGTGCGCTGCGCTGATCCCGATCTTAAAGGCTTAGTCGCTACTTGGTTACAAGGAGTTTATGTGGCCGATGGGATTAATGAGGCACTTTCTATGCATTCTCAATTACCAGCGGGTAGTCGTTTGGTCGTTAAAGAAGGGCATTTACTCGATGCTTTAGGTATTTGTTTTTATGCTGCAGATAGCGAACAAGCAGGCATGCTCGCACGACAACAGGAAATTGAAAATCTCCAAAAAGAAATTAAAGCAGAACACCTTATCACTGAACAGTTGTCTGACGTATTACAACAAGCTGAGCGACAGTGGCAACAAACTAATCAAGCCATTATTCCAGCGCGTCAACGCGTTTCTGAAAGAACGCGTTTTTTACATGAACATCAATTAGCCTATAGCCAATTGGCACAACAAATTGAGCAAGCTGATCATCTGCAAAATCGCTTAATTGCTGATTTAGAGGAGTTAGACTTACAACACGAGGAGTTTGCTGCTCGTATTCAAGAGTATGAAATTGACTTGGAGTCAAATCAAGCGCTTTTAGAGGAACAACGTGAGGCCTATGCCGATTTAAATTTGCAGGCTGAAGCGACTATTACAGAAATGCGTGAAATTCGTCAACGCTCACACGATATAGAGCGTGTAACACGTGACATAGAGTATGAGCAACGCAGCCTAAGATCTCGTGCTGAAGAGTTAAAGCGCAATCAAAGTTTGTCGGAGCAACAAAGGCAACAGGCTAAGCAGGAATTACAAAATCTCGAGGGCGAGCTTTTTGTAATTGATGAACAAAGCACCCAAGCCGCGTTACAAGAGCTCTTAGCTAGTCGTCAGGAAAAAGAGGAAATCTTAGCCGCTAAACGTCTTGAATTAGAGGGTATTGAGCAGCGCTTACGTGAACAAGATGAAAAGCGCCTGAAGATCGAGATGTCGATTGAACCAAGACGGCAAGAAATTACACAACTTCAATTAGATGAGCAGGCCGCTCGTCTAGTCGCAGCGCAATTCTCCGAGCAATTAGATCAGCATGAGGTTGATCGTGAAGAGATACAACAGTTTATTGCGACAGTGGTCGATAGTGCAAAGCTGACAGATGCTGAAGCACAAGCCAGTTGGTTACAGTCTGAGGCACAACGCATAAGTCGTGCCATTGACCGTCTCGGCTCGGTTAACTTAGCCGCCTTAGAGGAGTTAGAGCAGGCTCAGCAACGCAAAGGCTTTTTAGATGCACAACAAAGCGATTTACAAGAGGCCATAGATACACTCGAAGAGGCCATTCGAAATATTGACCGCGAAACGCGTCAATTATTACAAGAGACCTTCGAATTAGTTAATGGCCATTTTGGTGAGTTATTCCCACGTCTATTTGGTGGCGGGCAGGCTAAGCTAGTGATGACGGGCGATGAGATTCTTGATGCGGGGGTGCAAGTAATGGCACAGCCACCCGGTAAGCGCAATAGTACAATTCACTTATTATCGGGTGGGGAAAAAGCGCTCACAGCCACGGCGTTGGTATTTGCTTTATTTAAACTAAATCCAGCCCCATTCTGTTTATTAGATGAGGTGGATGCGCCTTTAGATGATGCAAATACTGAACGTTATGCTGATTTAGTGAGCTCGATGAGCGATCAAACGCAATTTTTATTTATTTCTCACAATAAAATAGCCATGCAGATGGCACAACAGTTAATTGGGGTTACTATGCAAGAACAGGGGGTATCACGCATTGTTGCAGTGGACCTTCATGCCGCAGTTGAGTTGATGGGTTCAGATTAATACTTGCTTAGATGCAATAGCTTACACATAGATAGGCTAAAATAAGGCAAAATGTATAACTACATTTTTGTTACTTAAGCGGTAATAACAGTAGGAATTTTTAAGGTTGACGCATGAATAGTTTGCAAATTACGCTAATTGTTATTGGTCTAGTCATTATTGGCTTGGTTTTGCTTTACAACTGGTGGCAGGATCAACAAGCGCAAAAGCGTTTGAGTCGCCACTTCGATCAAAGCGAGTCTGACCCATTATTAGATGGTCAAAATGACGATTTAGATCAATTCTCACCCTTACAGTCAACCTACAGTACCATCGGTAGTAATACGGATGGTCCACGTTTAGGCGATGCCTCTATTAATGAGGGATTCGAGCCAACGGTTTCCTTTGACCCTACGGTTGATACGACCGATGAGCCGTATCACAAGGTGATTCAGTCTCAAGACTCAGTTGTAGAGTCTGCAACTGAGCAATCAGCGCCTACTCCGCTTCAAATTAGTGAGCCCGATGATGAGCCTGGTCCTGATGCGATGACCGAGGCCGTCGTTGATTTACGCTTCGATCAGCCTATACGTGGTCGTTCTATTATTGAGCAAGCCATGCGTTTCCCAGCAGCTGATGACAAACCAATTCGCTATTTTGCCGAAACGGTTGATGGAGCATACCATGCCGTGATTCGTCCTGATGTAATGTACAGTGCGATGCAAATGGCAGTATTAATGTCTAACCGTAGTGGTCCATTGCAGGATGTTCATTGGTCTGCTGCGATGATGATTGCAGATGAAATGGTTCAGCAATTTGATGCTGACCTTGAGGCACCTACCTTTAAACAACTAGAAGCTCATGCTTTAGAGCTGGATGATTTATGTGCCTCGCTTGATGCGCAAGTTGGCTTAACTCTTTTACTTGAGGGGCCACAACCTATTAACTCAGTAGCTGAGATTGCACGTAAACGTGGCTTTGTAGACTATAGACAGACGCTTGCTTGGTTAAACAATCAAGGTCAAGTCTGTTTTTATATGTTATTTGATGGCCTAGCTTTGAGTCAGGTTGAATCAGCTAGCGTTGAGCGTGTTGAGCTATTATTAGATGTGCCTAATAGTCCTGCAGATAAGCATGCTTTTGGCAAAATGGTTGGTGCAGCCAGAGACTTAGCTGGTCTTTTACGTGCCTCCATTGTTGATGACCATAATCAACCGCTTGAGCACGATGAATCAGTTGCTGCTGTTGATGAGCAAATTTATGAGCTATATCAGCGACTTGAGCAAAGTGGCTTAACAGCTGCTTCAGAGCGTGCACGTCGTGTTTTCTCATAGGTCTTAAGGTTTCAACACGTTAGAGCATTTTGTTTTTATACACATATACACATATACACATTAGCCGTGGTTATTTTTGACTGCGGCTTTTTTAGTTAAATTTTATGACGACTCCAGACTTACAACAAGAATTAGAGCAACTTTATGCAGAGATTGCCGCTCATGATTATGCTTATCATGTAGACGATGCACCAACGATTTCTGATGCCGAATACGATAGCTTGGTACAGCGTGTATTAGCTATTGAGACTGAGCATCCCGAATGGATTAAACCTGAGTCACCGTCGCAACGCGTGGGTGCAGCGCCATTGAGTGCTTTTGAGACGGTAGAACATCGTGTGCCTATGCTGTCACTCAACAACGGCTTTAATGACGATGATGTTGTAGCCTTTAATCGTCGTGCGATTGAAAGCTTACACGGACAGGGCTTATTACTAGCAGGTCAAGAGATTGAGTATTTAGCCGAGCTTAAATTTGATGGCCTAGCCGTGAGCCTACGTTATGAAAATGGTCGTTTAGTTCAAGCTTCTACCCGTGGTGATGGTATGCAAGGCGAAGACGTCACTGTAAATATTCGTACCATCCGCACAGTTCCTTTAATCTTAAAGGGTGATGATGTCCCTGAGGTTTTAGAGGTTCGTGGCGAGGTGCTGATGCACAAAGACGACTTTCATACATTAAACAGGGAGCAAGAAAAACGCGGTATCAAACCCTTTGTTAACCCTCGTAATGCAGCCGCAGGTAGCTTGCGTCAATTAGACTCCAAAATTACCCGCAGTCGTCATTTGCGTTTATATGCTTATGGTTGGGGTGAGATTGTTAGCGCAGAAAAATTGCCCACCACACAGTCTGAGATGATGGAAAAGCTCAGAGATTTTGGCTTTGTTATTTCGCCTGAGCGTGCGGTACTCAAGGGTGTAGAAAAGCTTTTAGAGTTTTATAAGGGCATTGATGCGAAGCGCGCAGAGCTACCTTTTGATATTGACGGTATTGTGTATAAGGTTAATAGCCTGCCATTACAAGATGCCTTAGGTTTTATTTCTAGGGCACCTCGTTTTGCCATTGCTCATAAGTTCCCTGCTGAGGAAATGCAAACAATATTAGAAGGCATCGAGATTCAGGTTGGGCGCACCGGTGCTTTAACTCCTGTAGCTAGACTTAAGCCTGTGTTTGTGGGGGGCGTGACTGTGACGAATGCCACGCTACACAATGAGGATGAAATTCGTCGTAAAGACGTACGTGTTGGTGATACGGTCATTGTCCGCAGAGCGGGTGATGTGATCCCTGAGGTCTTAGGGCCAGTGTTAGCCTTACGTCCTAAGGGGGCGCCAGTCTTCGAGATGGTTACTGAGTGTCCTGTCTGTCAGTCAACTATCGAAAGATTGCCGGGTGAGGCGGTGTGGCGTTGTACCGGTGGTTTATTTTGTCGTGCTCAACGAGTACAAAGTCTAATCCATGCTGCTAGTCGCAAAGCCTTAGATATTGAGGGTTTGGGTGATAAGCTAGCAGAGGTGTTGGTTGAAAAAGAATGGGTCAAATCTTTAGCCGATTTATATCGTCTAAGAGCCGAAGCCATTGCCACCTTAGATCGCATGGGCCCTAAATCCGCTCAGAATCTGATCAATGCAATTGAAAAAAGTAAGGAAGCTAAATTAGCTAACTTTATTTTTGCTCTAGGGATACGTCATGTAGGTGAAACAACCGCTCGTGACTTAGCCACGCATTTTGGTAGTGTATCGGCATTATCCAAAGCAACGGCTGAGGAGCTATTAGAAATTGATGATGTGGGCCCAGCCATTGTTGAATCCATCAAGCATTTCTTTGCAGAAGAGCATAACCAGCAAGTAATTCAAGAGCTTGCAGACTTAGGTTTAAATCCTATTGAATCCCGTGTTAGCACGAGTAGCGATTCTGCAGAGGATGGCGTTGAGGCGACCATTAATGAGGCCGTCGCTGGAAAAACCTTCGTGCTCACTGGTACCTTGCCTAATTGGACCCGGGATGAGGCTTCTGAGCTGTTACGTGAGGCAGGTGCTAAAGTCACTGGTTCGGTTTCTAAAAGAACTGATTATGTGGTGGCGGGCGCCGATGCAGGTAGTAAATTACGACGTGCGGAGGAGCTTGGTGTTACCGTATTAGATGAAGCTGCTTTACGTGAACTATTAGGTCACTAATCAATACAAAAATGCCCGCACTTATAAAGTACGGGCATTTAAAAAAGTCTTAATAGAAATTACTTTTTAGCCGTTTCTTCAACTTTTGCTGCTTTACGTAGGCCTTCAACATACTCTTGAAGCTTTTCTTGTTGAATCACTTGTTTTAGACCAGGAGCCGCTTCTTCTTTAGAAGGGGCTTCGATGTTGCGCTCATCGAGTACTTCAATGATGTGCCAACCGAATTGGCTCTTAACAGGCTCATCGACGATAACCTTAGGTTTTGCCGCAACTACTGCCTCAGCGAACTCAGGTACAAAGTTATCAGCCTCAGCCCAACCTAAGTCACCGCCTTGTTGGCCCGAACCAACGTCAATGGAATTTTCCTTAGCGGCTTCAGCAAAATCAATTTTCTTGTCTTTGATTTCTTTTAAAAGCTTTTTAGCTTCATCTTCATCTTTAAGTAGGATATGACGAATTTTGTATTCTTTAACATCTTTAGTGTCGGCAACGAGCTCTTTATAAGCAGCGTCAACATCCTCGTCTGAAGGTGTATTATCTTCCATCCACTTGCTAATTAGGCTGTTAATCAAAATCTCTTTGCGTGAGTTTTCGATTAGCATACGAGTTTCTTCGTCTTTATCAAGGCCTTGCTTAATTGCTTCTTGAGATAGAACCTCACCAGTAATTAACTGGTCTAATACTAATTTGCGATTTTCTGGCGTGTCTTCCATACCACGAGAAGACATAGCTTTCATCATGGTATCAATCTCAGATTGTGGAATCGCTTGGCCATTGACAGTGGCTGCGTTTTGAGCATAGGCAGGAAAGGCTAGTGCAACGGCTGCAACTAAAATTAAACGTCTCATGTTTTTCTATCGATCCTTTTTATTAAATATAAAAAATGTTTATTTACTCATCGGAGCCCGAAAGCTTTAAGGCCAGGGCATGTACTGGGAAAGGCATCAAATCATCAACTAAGGCATAAACCATACGTTGACGTTGCACTCGGGAAACACCATCAAACTTGGCGGAACGCATAGTCACCGTAAAGTGATTAGCGCCATCACGATTGCCCGCGTGCTGTGCGTGTTGGTGTGAGTCATTAGTCACCTCTAACTCTATTGGCTCCAATGCGGCCAAGCGTTGACGAATAATATCAACTCGCTCCTCGGGTTTAGGGGTGTTAATTTGCTCACTCATAGTTACCTCCAAAATTTCTACAGTAGATGGACAATCAAGTAGCTTATAAGTTCAATAATCAACTAATTATTAGGCCTGATTATCATCGTCTTGCATGTATTTAGTAAGCACTAAAGACTGTCCAATTACAAAGACGATTAATAAAATAGTTAAACCAAATACCTTAAATGTGGCCCATTGGTCGATTGTAAAGTAGCCCGAAAATGCGACAAATAGGTTGAGTATACCCATAACTGCAAAAAAAGCTGACCAACTATAGGCTAATTTTGTCCATACGGGCTCGGGTAAGGTAATTTGCGTACCCATTAAACGTTTAATGAGGTTGTTTTTTAAAATTGCAAGAGAACCCGCAATAATAAAGGCAAAGAGCCAATACAAAATAGTTGGCTTCCATTTAATAAAGCTTTCATCTTGCAAGTAAATGGTGAGACCACCAAAAAGCACGATAACAATTAAATTAATCCAATGAGTGGTTTCGATTTTTTGATTTCTTAGTTTTAACCAAACGACTTGTAGGGCAGTGGCTGCAATCGCTACCTTGGTGGCTAAATAAATATCACCCATTTTTAGGGCTATAAAAAAGAGAATGAGTGGTAGGAAGTCAAAAATTATTTTGTTCATAAAACTAC
>JAAZGT010000297.1 GCA_012511095.1 Alcaligenaceae bacterium | reverse complement strand
CGAAGCTCTTACGAATACGTTTACGTTCTGTATACGAGTAAGGCATGAGCACTCCAACTCGAGATGGTTAGCTGATTACTAGTCGTTGTAATCAAGAGGGTTTTGCGACTTCAAGAAAAACGTCTCGTTTTTGCGTCTTGTCATCCGATAGTCATTTGGTGTAAAGTGTGAGCCTTAGTAAAGTGCCCGGCTTTTGCACTAAATAACTGATCAATTGGATTTATATATAACGTCTTGTTATTAGATGAGTTCGTTTTTCGTGAAAACACAAAAACCCGGAGATAGCATACACTACTCCGGGCATTGCAAAATTAGAACTACTTAAGTTCTACTTTAGCGCCGGCTTCTTCTAGCTTCTTCTGTGCTTCTTCAGCAGCAGCTTTGTCTAGGCCTTCTTTAATTTCTTTAGGAGCGTTATCAACTAGGTCTTTAGCTTCTTTTAAGCCTAAGCCAGTGATTTCGCGAACTGCTTTAATTACGTTAACTTTAGAGGCACCAACTTCAGCTAAGAATACGGTGAACTCAGATTGCTCAGCACCACCTGCAGCAGCGTCACCGCCAGCAGCAGGAGCAGCAACAGCAACAGCAGCAGCTGCAGCTGATACGCCGAACTTCTCTTCCATTTCAGTAATTAACTCAGATAACTCTAACACGCTCATGTTAGCAATTGCTTCTAGGATATCTGCTTTTGATAAAGCCATTTTGAACTCCAAATTTTAAAAAAATATATTTGCCTGGTTTTGTATATCGATTCTATCGACGAATTTCCTAAATCTGTATAGTGACAAATTTAGAATCTGCATAGCGCACTTTTGCGCTAACAATATTAAGCAGATTCTTTTTGGTCACGTACCGCAGCAACGCCACGAACGAATTTAGTTGGAACCTCGTTAAGCGTACGCACAAACTTCGCAACAGGTGCTTGCATAGTGCCCAATAGCTTGGCCAATAGCTCTTCGCGAGAAGGCATTTTAGCCAGTGCCTTAACACCTTCAACATCTAGTAAGCTGCCTGGTAAAGCACCAGCTTTTAGTACTAGCTTGTCGTTAGTTTTGGCGAAATCGGACAATACTTTAGCAGCCGCTACTGGATCACTACTAATTGCATATAGTAATGGACCAGTTAATTGCTCTGAAATTCCTTCGAAAGGAGTTTCAACAAGCGAACGACGAACTAATGTATTTTTTAATACACGTAGGTAAACACCTTGTTCACGTGCTGTTTTGCGCAATACGGTGATAGAGCCGACATCAATACCACGATACTCAGCTACGACCATTGATTGAGCATTAGCCAATTGGCCAGATACTTCTTCAATTACGGCAGCTTTCTCATTACGATTGAGACTCACGGTTTGAACACTCCATCAAAAGACGCGGTGGGAGGAAATCCCTTTGCGTCAACCATATGCGGCGTACCAGGGCAGAGTTCTTTTTGAAATCTTCCGTTGGGACGCCGTCTACGCTGGATAATTTCTTTTAAGTTTTTAACTGTAGAAGCTTAAAAACTCCAGCGGTCTTTGACAGCTGCACCATCTTGATTTAATCAATATAAATCTTGGTTGGTGCGGCCCAAAGTTCTTTACTCGGCAGTTACAGTTGCAGCTAATGTTGCAACTTCAACTTTTGCACCACCACCCATAGTGGATGAAATGGTAGCTTTACGTAGATAAACACCTCTAGCGTTAGCTGGGCGAGCTTTTGTTAAAGCATCTACTAAAGCGCCTAAATTTTCTTTTAATTGATCAACTTCGAATGAAGCACGACCAATAGTGGTATGAATAATACCTGCTTTATCAGTACGGTACTGAATCTGACCAGCTTTAGCATTTTTAACAGCTGTAGCCACGTCAGGAGTTACTGTACCAACGCGTGGGTTAGGCATTAAACCGCGTGGGCCTAAGATTTGACCTAAAGCACCAACGACACGCATTGCATCAGGTGTAGCGATAACAATGTCAAAGTCTAAGTTACCAGCTTTAACCTGATCAGCTAAGTCTTCCATGCCAACGATATCAGCACCAGCTTCTTTAGCTGCATCAGCGTTGTCACCCTGTGCAAACACTGCAACACGTACTGTTTTACCAGTACCAGCAGGTAGTACAACAGAACCACGAACTAATTGGTCTGATTTTTTAGGGTCAATACCTAATTGGATTGCAATATCAATAGACTCATCAAATTTAGCAGTAGCAGTGTCTTTTACTAAAGCTAAAGCTTCGTCTACTGTGTATAACTTTTCGTTATCGAATTTTTCGCGAAGAGCGCGTAAACGCTTAGATAATTTAGCCATTAGTTCACACCCTCAACATCAATACCCATACTACGAGCACTACCAGCAATTGTACGAACAGCCGCATCTAAGTCAGCTGCAGTTAAATCTGGCTCTTTAGTTTTAGCAATTTCTTCTAATTGAGCACGAGTTAACTTACCAACTTTGCTAACGTTAGGACGCTCAGAACCCTTTTGAATACCAGCAGCCTTCTTGATAAGAATAGTTGCAGGCGGGGTCTTCATAATGAAGGTAAATGATTTATCTGCGTATGCAGTAATTACTACTGGAATTGGTAAGCCTGGCTCCATACCTTGGGTTTGGGCGTTGAAAGCTTTACAGAATTCCATGATGTTTAGACCGCGTTGACCCAAAGCTGGACCAATCGGAGGCGCTGGGTTTGCTTTACCAGCAGGCACTTGTAGCTTAATAAAGCCAGCAATTTTCTTTGCCATTTGATACTCCTAATGGGTGCGAGCGCTTAAATAAGCTCCCCATGTGGTTAATAAATAAAGTATAAAAACTTATGTTTTGAATAACGGATTAAGCTTTTTCTACTTGACTAAAATCTAGCTCAACAGGTGTGATACGACCAAAAATCGTTACATTAACCTGTACTTTGCTACGCTCGTAGTTGACCGCTTCTACTGTGCCGTTAAAGTCCGCAAATGGACCCTCTTTGACACGTAACATTTCGCCAACTTCGAATAAAACTTTAGGACGTGGCTTTTCAGCACCTTCCTCGATTTGATTGAGAATTTTATCAACTTCTCTTTCTGGAATTGGTGTAGGACGATTACCTGTACCACCTAGGAATCCAGTAACACGATTCGTACTTTTCACTAAGTGCCAAGTCTCATCGGTTAATTCCATTTCAATAAATACATAGCCTGGGAAGATACGTCGCTCAGAAATAGATTTCTGACCTGCGCGACTTTCCATGACCTCTTCAGAAGGTACAAGAATGCGGCCAAAATGATCTTGTAGGCCTGCTTCTGTGATTCTTTCTTGAAGACTCTTCTGAACTCTTTTCTCCATGCCTGAAAAGACATGAAGTATATACCAACGCTTACTCACTAGTTCTCCCTATTTCCAAGGTAGAAGTATACCGTACAGAATCCAGTCGATTAAGCTATCAGCGATCCATAAGAAGATCGCCATAATAAAGACAAAGGCAAATACAATGCCTGTCATCTGAATAACTTCTTTGCGAGATGGCCATACAACGCGTTTCATTTCATTGTATGAACCGCTGGCGAATGCCAAGGTACGCTTACCTAAATCGCTAAGCCAAACTAAAATTCCAGCTAAAGCCAAACTACCGACAAAAATACCCGCGCGAGCGTAGATATTCATATCAGCAAAGTATGAATACGCAAAAATACCGATCGCTACGACCAGTATTGCTAGAGTAATTTTGATTTTGTCGCCAGTGTTGGCAACGGTTGTTATATTTGTGTTTGACATCTTATTAGTACCGCTTACTGCAGTTACTTCACTTATTTGGCAGGGGCAGTAGGAATCGAACCTACAACCTTCGGTTTTGGAGACCGACGCTCTGCCAATTGAGCTATACCCCTAGATATGGTTTTTGCCTTGTTTAAGGCAAGGTGATGTTCTAAATGCATGAGAACACCACCAAAGCCTAACATTATAACTTAAAAAATTATATATGTCTTGGTTTATTGCTAATTATTTTGCAATCTTTGCAACAACACCAGCACCTACTGTACGACCACCCTCACGGATAGCGAAACGTAGACCTTCTTCCATTGCGATCGGCGCAATTAACTCAACGTCCATTGATACGTTATCGCCTGGTAGAACCATTTCTT
>JAAZGT010000043.1 GCA_012511095.1 Alcaligenaceae bacterium | reverse complement strand
CGACCAACAAAGCGCTCTACCCTTGCTACACATGAGGCGCAAGTCATACCGCCGATCGTCATAACTATATGTTTATTTGTCATATTATTTAGCTCAAATTGCTTTTTGTCTTTGCAATCAATGATTTGATTGCACTAAGCATTAATACAATTTAATTTAAAACATAAAACTGTGTCTTAAATACCTTTTTAATTACAATGATATCAAAATAAAAAACAACAGTTATTCACTTAGTTTTAGGAATATCAGCAAATAACTGTACAAATAAAAACAAAGGGTATATACTAATGAATTGATTAAGCGCCCGTAGCTCAGTTGGATTAGAGTGCTTGGCTACGAACCAAGAGGTCGTGGGTTCAATTCCTGCCGGGCGCGCCATATTTTTAAAAGCCACTTCTTTTTCAGAAGTGGCTTTTTGCATTTTAATGACTTAATTTCCAAAGTCGTTTTTAGACACTTTGGTCATTTTTCTGTCTAAATTTCCTCAAAGTTCGATTCTTTCAGTCGTAGATTTATTTCATAACTTAAGTATTTGCTAAAATAAGAAATTAACCTAACTAGGGTTTACCCTAATTTTAGCCTTCTAAATGAAATTGCTATTTACATAAGGTCAAATTTACGTTAATTTATTGCTATGCATTAATAAGTCTTATGTTTTATATAAGACTGACTTATAACCAACGGCATCAAGACTTTATCTCTTGTAGAAGACTAAAAATAAGCCTAGTGGTTTAGCAAGCATGCTTGCTACGCGACAAATTTTTTTATTTTTTTTAAATATAAACGGAGAGTAATATGACTCAAACCTATTTGCCTAATACCTATCAGGAAGAGGTTCAAAAGGCTCAAGAGGAAATTAACCAAGGCGGCGCAGGCTGGAACGCGATTGATGCTGAAGCTGTAGCTCGTATGCGCTTCATGAACCGTTTCCAAAACGGTTTAGATGTAGCACGTTACACTGCTGACATCATGCGTAAAGACATGGAAGAGTACGATGCTGACCCTTCTAAGTACACTCAGTCATTAGGTTGCTGGCACGGTTTCATCGCTCAGCAGAAAATGATTTCTATCAAAAAGCACTTCAAAACAACTGATAAGAAGTACCTATACTTATCAGGTTGGATGGTTGCTGCTATGCGTTCTAAGTTTGGTCCTCTACCTGACCAATCTATGCACGAGAAGACTTCAGTTTCTGATCTTATCGAAGAGTTATACACTTTCTTACGCCAAGCTGACGCTCGTGAGCTAGACTTACTATTCACAGCTTTAGACGATGCTCGCGAAGCAGGTGATAAAGCCAAAGAAGAAGATATCCTAAATCAGATCAACAACTACGAAACTCACGTTGTACCTATCATTGCTGATATTGACGCTGGTTTCGGTAACGAAGAAGCTACTTACTTATTAGCTAAGAAAATGATCGAAGCTGGTGCTTGCGCTATTCAAATTGAAAACCAAGTATCTGACGAGAAACAGTGTGGTCACCAAGACGGTAAAGTTACTGTTCCACACAATGACTTCTTATCAAAAATCAACGCTGTTCGTTACGCTTTCCTAGAGTTAGGTATTCCTAACGGTGTGATCGTTGCTCGTACTGACTCTTTAGGCGCTGGCTTAACTAAGCAGATCGCTATTACTTCTGAAGAAGGTGACTTAGGCGACCAGTACAACAGCTTCCTAGACTGCGAAGAGATCTCTGCAGACGAATTAGGTAACGGCGACATCATCATTAAGCGCGAAGGCAAATTATTACGTCCTAAGCGTTTAGCTAGCAACCTATTCCAGTTCCGCGAAGGTACTGGTGAGGATCGCGTAGTTCTAGACTGTATCACGTCACTACAAAACGGTGCTGATATGATCTGGATTGAAACTGAAAGACCTCACGTTGGCCAGATTAAAGGCATGGTTGACCGCATTCGCGAAGTTGTTCCTAACGTTAAGCTTGTTTACAACAACAGCCCATCGTTCAACTGGACTCTAAACTTCCGTCAGCAAGTTTACGATCAGTGGGTTGAAGAAGGTAAAGACGTTTCAGCTTACAACCGTGATGCTCTAATGAGCGTTGAGTACGATGGTACTGAGTTATGTAACGAAGCAGACGAGTTAATCAGCCGCTTCCAGAGAGATGGTTCAGCTGAGGCTGGTATTTTCCACCACTTAATCACTCTACCTACGTACCACACTGCTGCTTTATCTACTGATAACTTAGCTAAAGGCTACTTCTCTCCAGAAGAAGCTATGCTTGCTTACGTTAAAGGTGTTCAGCGTGAAGAAATCCGTCAAGGTATTGCATGTGTAAGACACCAGAACATGGCTGGTTCTGACATCGGTGATAACCACAAAGAATTCTTCTCAGGCGATGCAGCTCTTAAAGCCTCTGGTGAAGACAACACAATGAACCAATTCGACTTCTAAGATAAACATATAAGTTAATCTTATCGAATAGTTCTTTGTCTTTAAATTGGCTTGCTCCGGCAAGCCAATTTTATTTGAAACCTACTCAGGAGTGAGTTATGACTCAATACAAAAAAGTTGAATCTCTTCAGGTTGAAGAAACTCTTTATAACTTAATTAATGATGAGATCTTAGCGAATCACCCTCAAAAACTAGATCGCGATGAGTTTTGGAAAAACTTCTCAAATTTAGTTAAAGAATTCGCTCCAAAAAATAAAGCATTACTTGAAAAGCGTGATGCTCTTCAAGCTCAAATTGACGATTGGTACAAAGCCAATCCTGGCCCTATCAAAGATATGGGTGCCTACAAAGCCTTCCTCAAAGAAATCGGTTACTTAGTTGATGAACCAGCTGATTTCAAAATCACCACCGAAAACGTAGACCGTGAAATTGCTTCACAAGCTGGCCCTCAATTAGTTGTACCAGCTACCAATGCTCGTTACACGCTTAACGCCGCTAACGCACGTTGGGGTAGTCTCTACGATGCACTATATGGTACTGACGTCATCGATCAGACGGGTGATTTAGCACACGCTGGTGCATACAATCCTAAGCGTGGTGCTGAGGTAATTGCCTTTGGTCGTCGCTTCTTAGATGAGAGCATCCCACTAGTTGAGGGTTCTCACTCAGACGCAGTAGCTTACAGCATTAACGATGGCAAACTACAAGTTAAATTAAGCAATGGTAACGAAACTGCTTTAAAACAAGCTGATCTATTAGTTGGTTTTAACGGCACTGCTGATGAACCTAGCTCAATTCTTTTCTTACACAATGGCCTTCACTTCGATATCTTAATCGACAAGAACCACCCAATCGGTAAGCAAGACCCTGCCGGTATCAAAGATATCGTAATGGAAGCTGCTCTAACTACTATTGTTGACTTTGAAGACTCTGTAGCGGCTGTAGACGGTCCAGACAAAGCCTTAGTTTATAGTAACTGGTTAGGCCTAATGACTGGTGAGCTTAAAGAGGAAATCGCTAAGGGCGACAAGGTATTTACTCGTAGCTTAAACGCTGACCGCGAATACCTAAGCGCCGCTGATGGTGAAGCATTCAAGTTACCTGGCCGTTCATTACTATTCTGCCGTAACGTTGGTCACTTAATGACAACACCTGCGGTTCTAGACGACAATGGTAATGAGATCCCTGAGGGTATTTTAGACGCTGTGGTAACAGCTATTATCGCTGCTTACGACCAAGCTCGCGACATCAACAAAAACAGTCGTAACGGTAGTGTTTATGTGGTTAAACCAAAAATGCACGGTCCTGAAGAAGTTGCTTTCGCCACTGAGTTATTTGGTGCCGCTGAGGAATTAGCTAAACTACCTAAAAACACCCTAAAAATGGGTATTATGGATGAAGAGCGTCGTACTTCAGTTAACCTTAAAGCTTGTATCAAAGAAGCACAAGAGCGCTGCGTGTTCATTAACACTGGTTTCTTAGACCGTACTGGTGACGAAATGCATACCTCTATGCTAGCTGGTCCAATGTTACGTAAAGGTGATATGAGAAATACACCTTGGATTAAAGCTTACGAAGACAACAACGTTCAAGTTGGTTTAGCGTGTGGCTTAGCTGGTAAGGCGCAAATCGGTAAGGGTATGTGGGCTATGCCTGACTTAATGAAGGCTATGCTTGAGCAAAAGATCGGTCACCCTAAATCTGGTGCTACTACTGCTTGGGTACCTTCTCCAACTGGTGCTACTATCCACAGCTTACACTACCATCAAGTTAACGTATTTGATGTTCAACAGGAAAAAGCTAAGGAGCAAAAAGACTACCTAGATGACCTCTTAACTATTCCTGTTGCTACTGACACCTCTTGGTCTGATGCTGATAAGCAACAAGAGCTAGACAACAACTGTCAGGGTATCTTAGGTTATGTTGTACGTTGGGTTGACCAAGGTGTTGGTTGCTCTAAAGTACCTGATATTCACAACGTAGGCCTAATGGAAGACCGTGCTACCTTACGTATTTCTAGTCAGCACATCTGTAACTGGTTAGAGCACGGTATTGTTAGCAAAGAAGATGTTGATGCAGCTCTAGCGCGCATGGCTAAGGTTGTTGATGAGCAAAACTCAGGTGATCCTCTATATCACAACTTAGCTGGTAACGAAGAGACTTCTAAAGCGTTCCAAGCAGCCCGTGACCTAATTTACAAAGGTAAAGAGCAGCCTAACGGTTACACTGAGCCTTTATTACACCACTGGCGTCAAGACGTTAAAAAAGCCTAAGATATTATCTTTAGCCTATTAACATCTAGTTAATTTAAGCCCATAATTATTTTGTATAGTTGTGGGTTTTTTCATGCTTGCTAGCAACTTTCTATTGTTTTTAATTTACAGCATGAAATTGTGGATAACTTTGTGCATAACTTGCTGAATGATGCCTATCTCATTGATTCTCAACACTTAGTCAATACTGATTATCTTTTGCTCATTTAATATTTATTGTTTCAGTTAAAAGCTATAAATAAAATCAAGAAACAAAATAAATAAAAATACCCTTATAATTCAATAAGATACAAAGGATTAACAATATAAGAAAGCACTAGAGTCTCATAGGATAAACACTATAAATTTTTTATTTATGCTCAGAAGGTCCAAGGTATTATGTTTTAACTAAATTATTTTTAACCACCGAAACTGTGGATAACTTTGTGAATTACTTGATATCTACGTAGTATCCAATTGATTTATATGGTTTAGTAAATAGTGATAAATAATAAATCACATCGCCACTTAAGTAAATTTAAATTTTATTTCAGCGCTAGCTGATAGCATTTATAAACACAAACAAATCAACGACTTATATTAATAATTTAGAAAAAACAATATATCATCGCTTAAAATATCTTATTTCCTCTGTCCTAAATCAACAAAACAAGAGCGAGTTTTTGATTTTCATTTAATCACTAAATTATCCACTAAAACTGTGGATAAGTTTGTGTATTGTCTGATGACTCTCTTATATGTGCTTGATATATAAGAAGAAGTTGATTTTGATAGTTAATGAAGCAATTGCTCATCAATAACAAAATTTTT
>JAAZGT010000042.1 GCA_012511095.1 Alcaligenaceae bacterium | reverse complement strand
TCTGAGAAATCTAATGGCAAGGGATTTGATAAAGGTAAGATGGTATTGCCCGTATGACGATTTAAATGAATAGCACCCACTAAATCAGGTTGAGCGTCTAACTTCCAATCACCATCATAAGTAATTGCGGTGATTTTTTTATTGTGCTGAATGGCATTTTGTGTTTTTGCAACGGCTTGCTGATGAGCTTGACGCTCAGTGGCCGACATAGAGTCCTTTTTTTGTGCATTTAATAGAGCTAATCTAGCCTGAGCATTATCTTCAAGACCCACTAACTGTAGCAAACGATTATCAATCGTCAAGTCATTAAAGGTACCAGCAGAAGTCCAACCACTGCTATTTACTGTGGTGTTTAAATGATGCAGATCCCCTTGATGTGCATCAGGAAGTGTGACTGCAAACTTAGCCTCAGAAATTTCGAATAAAAAATCATCAATTTGCTGTTGAAAGCTAAGGGCAGTAGTATTTTGCTGAGCTAACTCGATGCCGGCATGTTTTAAAAGCACATTGTCTAAACTACCTTGCCAGTGATAACGCCCCTCATCACTACTTAAGGTCGCTTTTAAGTCGACAATCAGATCTAAAGGCTCATTGCCAAGACCATATTGTTTGCTAAGTAGCTCATCAATAGAAAGAGATTCTGCATCGACCACTTTTGGCTGATAATCAAGCTTTGCTTTGATATCGTGCTCACCCAAATGACCAATCATATTGAACTTAAGCTCTGCACTACCAGCCAGCTCATCATCGATTTGCGATAGATTTTGCAAATCCACATCGAGCTTTAGACCATCAAAATCATTAAGATGACTGAGAAATTGCCCCTTTGACTCAATGGTATTTTCGCCAAGACGAATCAAGATATCAGCATTGTTAAGACGAAGCTTGTCCCATGAGGTTACGCCTGGCTCTATAAAAACATCACTAAAATCGGCATTGATATTAATTCCACCATTAAGTGCGGTGGCGTTCCAACGACTGTTTCTGAAGATGCCGCCCTTAAATCTAAGCCCTTCGAGTTGTGCTTGGTCATCAAAATCGACAACAAAGTCAAAATCACTATCTAAACGAGAGCCTTTTTCGATCAAATCGAGTGTTAAATTTTGTGTTACTAGAGTACCCTCTAATCGCTTTGAGGCCTTTTTCGACTCCTCTGTTGTGTCACCCTCGACCACCATTGGCACCGAGTGAATCTCGGCTTGGAGGCTCAGATCCTTAGCGGCTTTTAAGTCAAGCTTAAGATCATTAAGGGGCATTGCGGACTCTAAATCTAAAGACGCATCAGCCTTTAAAACTAAACCCTGACCCACACCCACTGCATTTAAGCTGATCGCCAAATCATCAAGACCACCATCAAGCTGTAGCTCCCCATCAATCTGACAGTGCGTCTGAATTTTAATATTACCAACGCGACCTAACAAATAATCCAAGCAAATCGGTGACTGCGTGTGCAAGCCCTCATTGACCATATCTAATTTGGCATGCATAGGCCACGGATAGGCTAATTTCTCGAATTCGATGGTGCCTTGTAAACTACTTTTAGCATCTGGGTGAGTAATAACTAGGCTTTTAAGCTCAGCCTTGGTGCCTGTATTGCCTAAAACTAAATGCTCAATGTCGAAATTATCAAGCCCTACTGGCAAGTTTCTGCCTTGGGGATCCGTCATGGTAAAGCGACCGACTGACACCTTATCGACCTGAATGGAAATGGGTAAAGACAGCTCAGTGGCTGGTTCCTCTTCTAACTGAGGCTCTGTGGAAAAAAGCTCTAAACTTAAATCGCCCGTCATTAAATGCACTACTTGTAAGCGAGCTCGCAACAAACTAAGCCAATGAACTCGCAAGGCATTGTCTTTAGCAATCACTTTAACGGCTGGCGTTGTAACCTCTAACTCTTTGGAGGTAATACCAGTCCAAATGGTGCCTTCTATTTGCACCATACGCCCATTGATTTGTGACATAACCGTATTTAACAACCAACGGCTACCCGACTGTGTTCCGACCAAAAAAGCTAGGGTAGAGAACAACAGGATAAGAATAAAGGCTAATAGTCTTAACCAAGTGAATCTAAAAAGTTTCATAAGCTCTTTGCTATTAGAAAGCCATACCTAGAGAGAAGTGCCAACGTAGCTTACGATCTCTATGACCCCAAGCAATATCAAAAAATAACGGACCAGCTGGCGTTTTGACTCGTGCACCAACACCCGTACCCAAATGCAACTTCATCTCTGAAAACTTGTCTGTAGCATCACCCGCATCAACAAAAACGGCCATTCCTAGGGTGTTATTAAAGTAGTGCGTATATTCAACACTAGCAACGGCTAAGGCGCGTGTACCCACCACACTTTTAGCAGTATGCTTACCAATACCAAAATAACGATAACCTCGAATTGAACCGGCACCACCCGTGCGATAACCGAAGTCATCTGGAAAGCGGGTTTGGCTATTTTTAGTATGCACATAACCTACCTCAGCACGGACGGTGATATTATCGCGACGACCAACTGGCCACCATTGCTGTGCACGCAAGGAGGTACGAGCAAAGGGATCGCCATATTCTAGATCGACACCTACCCCTAAACCAAGCACCACTAAATTACCTGAACGTGGATCATATTTATTGTCTACATCGCGACGTAACAAATCATAGGTAACGACGGCACTTGGTAATTCAAACTTTGGTTGTCCCTTGCGCTTAACCGAATCATAAGCAACAGAGGCTGACCAGCGACTTTCATATTCGACTCGGCTTTGAGGATCTAATTTAAATTCATTGGTGCGACGCCAACCGAGGCCGACACGTGAAACCTCTTCATTGGAATAATCTGAGTGACGCGCCATAACCCCAAAGCTATCAACTGTACCATCGTAATTAGGGGCTCGATAAATATCAAAATAACTGCGTTGCTCCTTTAAGCCTAGGCTCGCACCCGTTTCAATACTCACCGCTTGGTTCATCACGATATTTTGTCGATATAAACCCTCAACCCTAAAGATATTGACATCATCAATACCCACAGCCCCTGCAATAATGCGCGCAGGGCCCTCAGTGACTCGCACTAATACCGGTAAAGTTGCCTCTTCTTGCTCATAAACAGCGAGATCCTGAGGCTTTTTGACGGTAACAAATGCACCGCGGAAAAAATTGGTGGATTGTAATGTTTGTTGCCACTCATCGAGCTTGGCCTGAGAATACTTTTCACCAGGCTCATAACGTATATAACGCCTAATCAAACTCATCGGCACACGGCGCAAGCCTTGTACCTCAGTATGGCCTAAGCGAACGGCAGGGCCGCTATCAATCACTGTATGTAATTCAGCTGTGGACTCATCAGGATCTATCAGTGCTTGCGTGTGAGTCATGCGCGCAAGGTAGAAGTCATCTGCGCTCACAGCCTCAAGCAAATCGCTTTTAGATGCACTCCAGCGGTCATTAATGAAAACCTCGCCCTTGGGTAGACCCCAGTTTTTGCGTAGATTATCGATACGCTCTTGATAGCTAGGAGAATTGGCAATGGTGCCAGTGAACTCATTATTGACCGAGTAAATACGGGTTTTTTCACCGGGCTTAATACTGATTTCCCAAGTTTCACCCTCAAAGTCCTCACCGACTTCAAGCGTAACCTCGGGGTCAAAATAACCGCGAGTGGCTAAAGAAGATAAAACAACATCACGACCACGACGACGGATTCGAGCCGACTCCCGGCTGTCTTGGTCGTCAGCCTGTCGCACCACCGTAGCAATCGCGGCATCAACAACGGCTAAATCCTCTGGCTCTAGCCCACCAGGTGTAACGATCACCTCGGGCACCCTAACCTTTGCCTCAGCTTCGGCCTGCTCGAGGGCCTTTGCCTCTTTGGCAATACGTGCCTGAGCTTCGCGCTCAGCTGCTAAACGAAGCTCACGCTCATAAATGGGCCCACTTAACGAGTCAGACTGAGCCCTAGCAAGATCAACGACACTAGCACCTATCAAGGTTGCTAAAGCGGTGTAAGAAAATCTACGGAAAAATTTATTCGCTAGGGCCATTAGTTGTTAACTTGTCCTATGTCATTAATGCCATTTTAAAGCTTAAAGATTCTCAACGACCACTTTAGGGAAGGCCCCCGAACGATCAATGGGTAATTCCGAAATATTAAAAGCAAGACGACGAGCAATTAAACG